>DASZUH010000347.1:0-3718 GCA_035547715.1 Solirubrobacterales bacterium | reverse complement strand
TGCGGAAGACGTCGCGGGGGAAGGCCGCCTCCTCCTCGGCGGCGGCGACCCGTGGCGCCAGCTCCTCGCGGGCCACGGCGCGGGCGAGGCCGACGATCTCCTCGGCCTCGGGGGTGGGGAGGTTGCGCTCGGCGGGCATCGCCCGACACCCTAGCGCAGATTTTAAATCATATGGATGATTAGCCCCGGGCTTGGAGCCTGATCGATCGCGGGCGTCAGTAGATGCCCTGCATGACCTCGATCGAGAGGTATTCGGCCAGTGACTCGGCCTCGACCATCGCCTCCAGGCCGGCGGCCACCACGAACTCGGCGTCGACCTCCTCCTCCGCCGACACGAGACAGAACTCGGTGAGCGATACGAGCATATGGATTCCCTCCTCCTCTACCCCAGTAAACAGGTAGATAATTTAGGAGAGCGAAGGGCCGTTGTCCACTCCTACCTCGGTCGCGCCGGTTCAAAGCTGATCGGCGCTCGCGTAGATCGCCTTCCACTCGAGGTAGCCTTCGAGACCCTGCCTGCCGAACTCGCGGCCGACGCCACTCGCCTTGTAGCCGCCGAACGGCGCGGTCAGGTCCGGAACGTAGTAGTTGACGCCGATCGTGCCGGTCCGGATGCGCCGTGCGACCTCGAGGCCGCGCTCCTCGTCTTCGGTCCAGACCGAGCCCGCCAGCCCATATTCGCTGTCGTTGGCGATCGCCACCGCCTCGTCGTCGCCGTCGTAGGGGATGATCGCCATCACCGGTCCGAAGACCTCCTCGCGGGCGAGCCTGTCGTCGTTGGAGACGTCGGCGAAGACGGTCGGTTCGACGAACCACCCGCGGTCGAGCTGGGCCGGACGGCCGCCGCCGGCGACCAGCCTGGCGTCGCCGGCGCGCGCCTCGTCGATGAAGCCCAGCACCCGTTCGAGCTGGCGCCTGGAGACCATCGGCCCGCAGGTCGTGGCCGGGTCGAGCGGGTCGCCGACGACGAAATCCTCCGCGTAGCCGACGAGCGCCTCAAGCACCTCGTCGTAGCGCGTGCGCGGCACGAGCATCCGCATCTGGGCGGTGCAGTTCTGCCCGTTGTTCATGAACGAGGAGGTGCCGAGTCCGGCCAGCAGCGTCTCGATACTGCCGTCCTCGAGAAAGATCGCCGCCGATTTGCCACCCAGCTCGAGGGTGCAGCGCTTCATCGAGCGGCCGCACTCGGAGCCGATCCACCGGCCTGCCGCGGTCGACCCCGTGAAGGTGATCTTGTCGACTCCGGGATGGGTGACCAGGGTCGCCGCCGCCTCGCGATCGGCGACGACGACGTTGAGGACGCCCGCCGGGAGGCCCGCCTCGAGCGCCGCCTCGGCGATCAGGTATGAGTCGAGCGCGGTCTCCGGAGAGGGCTTCAGGACCACGGTGCAGCCCGCCGCCAGCGCCGCCGCCGCCTTCACGATCGCGATCGACTGCGGATAGTTCCAAGGGCAGATCGCGCCGACGACACCGACCGGCTCGCGCCGCACCAGAGTCGAGCCCAGCGGGCTCGCCTGTGCCAACTCAAGGTCGATCGACTCGATCATCCCGGCGTACATCTCGACCAGCGCCGCCGGAGCTTCACCGTTGAAGGCCCGTGACAGTCCGATCGGCATCCCGTTCTCGCGGCTGACCAGCTCCGAGGTCCCGTCGGCGCGCGAACGGAGTGCGGCGGCGAAGGCGCGGAGCACCGCGGCGCGCTCCTCCGTCGTGGTCGATCCCCACGGCCCGTGGTCGAACGCCTCGCGGGCGGCGCGTACCGCCTTGTCGATGTCGGCCGCCGAGCCGAGCGCGACCGTGCCGAGCGGTTCCTCCGTCGCCGCTTCCAGCGCCACGCGCGTCTGGCCGTCTTCCTCCGGCCGCACCCACTCGTTGCCGATGAAGAACCTGGTCCGTTCGATCCCTTGATCAGCGGCCGTAGCCATCCCTTCCCCCTCTGGTCGTCCTCGGACGTCACCCTAAATCATATTCCTGATTAGGTGAGGGCGCGACGGAGACGCCGGATCGGCGGCGCTACGTGCGCAACAGAGCGGCGTCGACGACGCGCCCGAACTCGGCCTCCTCGCCGTCGCCGATCGCGCCGCCGCAGACGTAGCTCATCGAGGCGGCAAGGTGATTGCGCGCGGCACGGGAGGCCCCGGACGCGTCGCCTTTCCCGATCCGGCGGGCGATCCGCCGATGCGACTCGACCGCGTGGCGCTGTCCCTCTTTGTCGGGATAGTCGCCGCGCTCGGAGGCCTCCTGGGCCCAGGCCCGCTCCTGGCTGTCCCAGACACTCTCCACCGTTCCGACCAGGATCTGCAGGGTCGCGTTCTGACAGGCCTTGACCAGGGCTTCGTGAAACCTCAGCAGGCTCGCGGTGAACGCGGCTCCGTCACCGATCAGCTCCTGGCTCTCGTCGACCAGCGCTTCGAGTTCGGCGGCCACGGCCTCGCGGTCCGGGCGCTGCGCGGCGAGCGAGACGCAGAGCGGCTCGAGCAGGTGGCGGGCGTTGGCGAGGTCGCCCAGATCGACGCGGACGCTCTGCAGGACGAGGCCGAGGTGGTAGGCGGCGGTGTCGACCGTGGGCCGGCTGACCACGGCGCCGCCTTGTTTGCCACGGCGGGTGCGGACGAGGCCTTCGGTCTCGAGGATTCGAAGGGCCTCGCGCAGCGTGGGCCGACTGACGGAGAATTCCTCGAGCAGGACCAGCTCGGTCGGCAGGCCCTCATCGAGCTCGCCTTGCAGGATCCGCGTGCGGATGTCGGCTGCGACCAACTCCGCGGCGCGCTGCGGTCTGATCTGGCGCCGCGCGTGGCCGCCGGCCGGTCCATCTGAGGGCCCTTTACCCGCCATGCGTTAGATCATACGACTGGTGCGGACAGACACTCTTGCGCCGACAGTCGGTTGTCGAAGTTCCAATGGCTCAAATCATCAAGATGATATAACGTTTGGCCGAGAGCGCTGAGGCTCGCCAGGAGGGTGGAGGAAGGACCAGTTGCCTTCAGAGCGGGCGCGACCGTGGCATGTTGAGAGGAGAACCGAGCGTGAAGTTGCCCCGTCTATGAGGCGTCCTGCCGCATGGATCTGACCCTGCCGTCCGCCGGCGAAGCGCTCCGGCGCGAGGCACTCGACTGGCTCGACTCCTGGATGGCCGCGAATCCGTCAGACGCGCCGGACCCGAGGCTCGACCTCGACCTGCGACGCCGCTATCAGCGCGACGCCTACGACGCGGGCTGGCTCCTGCCGTCGGCCCCGATCGGGCGCGGCGGCCGCGAGGTCGACGCCGAGACGGAGCTGTGGATCAAGCTCGACTTCGCCCGCCGGGGCGCCCCCAAGCTGCCGAATGTGCAGGGGCCCGGGGTCGTGGCCCAGGCGCTGCTCGGCTTCGGCACCCCGGAGCAGCAGGAGTACGTCGAGGCCGTCTCACGCGGGGACCTCTGGTGGTGTCTCGGCATGTCGGAGCCCGAGGCCGGGTCCGACCTCGCGGCGCTGCGGACGCGAGCCCGCCGGGCCGATGACGGCACCTTCACGATCGACGGCCAGAAGGTCTGGACGTCCCATGCCCGCGAGTCCGAGCACTGCCTGCTCTTCGCCCGCACCGGCCCGCCGGACTCCGGTCACCGCGGCATCACCGCCTTCATCGTGCCGATGTCGACGCCGGGGATCACGGTGCGCAAGATCGAGAAGATCGGGGTGGAAGACGAGGAGTTCTGCGAGGTCTTCTTCGACGGCGTCG
>DASZUH010000346.1:0-10320 GCA_035547715.1 Solirubrobacterales bacterium | reverse complement strand
GTCCCGCCTATCCTTCGCCGCCCCTGCTCGCGCGTCTACGCTCCGGTGTGGGTAGTGAAAGTGGACAGGCTGTGACGGAGGGAGTGGACTGATGGCGACCGAACCGCAAACGACCACCGATTCCCAGGGCGGGGCGCCCTGCCCGGAGCCGGGTCCGGCGATCTTCGCCTACGACGGCTCCGACCTGGCCGCCTACGCGATCGAACAGGCGGGCTCCCAGCTCTCGCCCAACCGCGAGGCGCTCGTCGTCTGCGTCTGGCAGCCCGCCGACGTCGGCTTCATGCCGGTGAACGGCAAGGAACTGCACGCGGCGGCGGCCAACGAGGTCGAGCAGGCGGCGAGGGAAACGGCGGCGGTCGGCGCCGAACTGGCCGAGAAGGCCGGTTTCCGGGCGCAGCCGCTGACGGTCGAGGCGGCGCCGACCTGGAAGGGCCTGGTGAAGGTCGCCGAGGAACACACCTGCGGCCTCATCGTGATCGGCTCCCATCAGCGCAGCGGCCTGCTCGGCCACCTGGCGGGCTCGGTCGCCGCGGCGACCGTCTCGCACTTCAAGAGCTCCGTGCTGGTCATTCATCGGCCGGACTGAGGGCGGGGCCGGGGCGCCGGCCAGGACGTGAGGGGTCCGTGGGGAAGGCGGCACAGGGACGGGAGGAACTCCGGGCTTCCGTCACGGTCCCGCCCGGTTCGTCACGGGTCCGGGCCCATGGACCGGGGCCCCCGATCCCTCCGTTCGCTGTTCCTACCGCATACCGGTAGAAGCAGCGAACGGAGCACCAGGACGCCTGGGGAGGACGGGCCGCCAGCCCCCGGCGGCGGGTCCCACCGGAGGGCGTCACAGGGACGCGACGAACTCCACCCTCTCGTCACGCTCCCGCGTCCACGCCCACATCGATGGGCCGAAAACTCCACATATAGAGGAGTTTTCGGCCCATCAACGTGGGGCCTGTCATGGACCCTGCGTGTTTGTGGCAGATGCTGCGCTTCTTCGCCCCGCGGGACGCACGGACCCGTGGCCTCTTCCCGCAGACCCGGCCGTCCCCGCCACGGCCAGGGCCCGCCCGGGCCGTGGACGGGACGGCCGCGTCCCTTATCGCTCCGGGCGACAGCGCCGGCGCCCAAGCCCTTTTCATACCCCGCACCAGCTCGGCGTCGCTGTACGCTGTGGCTGGGTGGCGGACAGGAGGTTTGGCCATCGGGCCATGCCCCTCCCGCCGGGTATAGGAGAGTCTTGGCTCATGCGAACTTCAGTGGTCGCATCGATGGGAACCACGCTGGCGCACCGCGACGAGGTGCGAGCACCGGCGGCGCAGGCGACCCCGCGGGCGGAGCGGCGTGAGGCGCCGTTGGCGACGCGGGTGAGCGTCAAGCGCGTGATGCGCGCTTTCAAGCGCATCTAGCGCCACGTGGCATATCCCCGAGATGGGCCCGGCCGATCCGGGCGAGGCGGGAGTGCGCGCGGCGTCAGCGGCTCCGAGCGCTAGGACTCGACCAGCACCGTCTTGATCGCGTTGCCTTCGGCATGGTCGCGGACGAGGCGCGGGGCGTCGTCGATCGCGCCGACCTGCGAGTTGACCCGCTCCGGGGCGATCCGGCCGGAGGCGATCAGGTCGAGCACCGCGGGCACCTCGGCGCGAGCGTGCGAGCGGCCGATCTTCAGCGTGATGTTGCGGGCGAACATCAGCCCGGCGGGGATCTTGGCGTTGGCGTGGAGGCCGCCGACGCTGGTGCAGACGCCGTCGGGGGCGGTCAGCTCGAGCGCGCGGCGCAGGCCGGCGGGGGTGCCGCTCGCCTCGATCACGAGCGGCGTCGGGCCGAGGCCGCGCAGCTCCGCCGGCGGAATCGCGGTGAGGCCGAGCCGGCCCGCGTGGGCGCGGACCGGCGGCCGGGCGTCGGCGAGGACGACGCGCTGCGCGCCGAGCGCGCCGGCGATCTGCCCGGCGTAGAGCGGGAGGGAGGCGCCGAAGGGAAGGTCGCGGGTCTGCGCGGCGATGATCACGACGGTCGCATCGGGCTGCCGCCGGAGGATCGCGGGCAGGTGCGGGGCGAGGTGGCGGTGCGCGTCGCAGACGTTGTCGCTGACGCCGACCGCGGCGGCCGGGTCGACGCCCTCGGGCAGCGCCACCAGCATCGCGTCGGCGAAGGGGACCTTGAGGAGGTCGGCGACGTGGCCGCCCCAGTGGCCGCCCGCCACCCCGAACCCGTACATCGAGAGCGGCGGCACCGCGAGGCAGTTGCCGGTCAGCCCGGCGCGGCACGCACTGCACTCGCCGCAGTTGATCTGGAAGGGGACGACGACCCGTTCGCCCGGCCTCACCCGCTCCACCTCGGCACCGACCTCGACCACCTCGGCGATCGATTCGTGGCCGTAATGGAAGGGCAGCGGGAAGGGCGTGCGGCCGAGCAGGATCGCCCGGTCGAGGTCGCAGGTGGCGACCGCGATCGGGTGGACGATCGCCTCCTTCGGCCCCGGCGGCGACGGCACCGGCGCGCTCCGCCACTCGATCCGCCCGCCCGGCGCGACCCGCAGCGCCCGCATCCGCGCCCGGCTCGGCCGGCGCCGCTCGGCGATCCGGTCCCGCGCCGCCGCCCGCAGGCGCGCGATCCGCAGCTCCCGGTCGCGTTCGAGGGCGACCGCCCCCGCCGTCATCCCGACGCGCCCGAGCCCCTGCGCCAGGTTCCGCAACCGTCCGTACGGCCGATGCCGTTCCGACCCGCTCATGGAACCCCCACGGTATCGCCCCGAGGTAGTTCGACGGGCGAACCACTTTGCTACCTTGGGAGGGATGGTTCGACGGACGAACGAAAGCAAGGTGCAGGCGGTGCGGGCGCTGGCGCGGCTGGCGCGGGCGCTCGAACGGTCCTCCGGGGACCTGAACCTGGCCCATTATCGGGTGCTGGCCGCGGTCGCCGACGGTGACGAACGCGCCTCGCGGGTCGCCGAGCGGCTGGCGCTCGGCAAGCCGACCGTGAGCGCCGCGGTCGAGTCGCTCTGCAGGCGCGGGCTGCTCGCCCGGCAGGTCTCGGGCGACGACCGCCGCGTCGCGACGCTCTCGCCGACCCCCGCCGGCGAAGCCGCGCTGGCCGAGGTCGAGGAGGTGATGGTGGGACGGATCGACGAGATCCTCGCCCGCACCGAGGACCCCGACGCGGTGGTCGCCGCGCTCGCCCAGGTCGGCGTCGCCCTCGACCAGATCGCCGCCGAGCGCGCCGCCCGCCGCGCCGCCGGGAAGACGGCCAAGTGAGCGAGCGGCAAGGCTGGGTCCGCCGCCTCCTCGCCTACGTGATGCGACGTCGCCGCGACGTCGCCGTCGCGATCTTCGCCGCCGTCCTCGGCGCCGCCTGCCAGGCGGGCGCGCCGCTGCTCGAGCGCCAGATCGTCGACGGCGTCATCGTCGAAGGCCACGAATCGCTGCTGCCCTGGCTGATCGCCCTCCTGCTCGTCGGCCTCGGCGCCTTCCTCGGCGCCCACCTGCGCCGCTTCCGCGGCGGCCGGGTCGCGCTCGGCGTCCAATACGACCTCCGCAACGAGATGCAGGCCCACCTCCAGCGGATGGACTTCGCCAACCTCGACCGCATGCCGACCGGGCAGCTCGTCGCCCGCGCAAGCTCCGACACCACCCTCGTCCAGGGCCTCCTGATGTTCATCCCGCTGATGAGCGGCAACGTCCTGCTGATGCTGCTGTCGCTCGGCGTGATGCTCTGGCTCTCGCCGCCGCTGGCCCTGGTCAGCCTGGTCATCGCGCCGGCGCTCCTCCTCGTCAGCTACCGGATGCGGACGAAGATCTACCCCGCCACCTGGGACGCCCAGCAGCGCGAAGGCGAGGTCATCCAGATCGTCGACGAGGCGGTCAACGGGGTCCGCGTCGTCAAGGCGTTCGGCCAGGAGCGGCGCGAGCTCGAGCGCGTCGCCGACGCCTCCGAGGACCTCTACGGCTCGCAGATGCGCGCCGTGCGGCTGACCTCGCGCTACCAGCCGCTGATGCAGGCGATCCCCGGCCTCGGCCAGGTGGCGATCCTCGCCTTCGGCGGCTGGCTGGCGCTGCGCGGGGACATCAGCCTCGGCACCTTCCTCGCCTTCACCACCTACGTCGGCCAGCTGGTCGCGCCGACCCGGCAGCTCGCCGGCCTGCTGGCGATCGGGCAGCAGGCGCGGGCCGGGGTCGAGCGGATCTTCCAGCTCCTCGACCACGAACCCGACATCCAGGACGCGCCCGACGCGGTCGACCTGCCGCCGGTCGCCGGCGACATCGACTTCGTCGACGTCCACTTCGGCTACGACGAGCGCCGCGAGGCCCTCGCCGGCTTCGACCTCCAGGTCAGGGCGGGGGAGCGGGTCGCGATCGTCGGCCCGAGCGGCAGCGGCAAGACGACCGCGACCCTGCTCGTCTCCCGCTTCTACGACCCCGACCGCGGCGCCGTGCTGGTCGACGGCCGCGACGTGCGCGGCGTGACCCTGCACTCGCTGCGCTCGCAGGTCGGCATGGTCTTCGAGGAGAGCTTCCTCTTCTCCGACACGGTGAAGGCGAACATCGCCTACGGGCGGCCGGGGGCGGGCGACGCGGAGATCGAGGCGGCGGCGCGGGTCGCCCAGGCGCACGACTTCATCGCGGCGCTGCCGCGCGGTTACGACAGCGTCGTCGGCGAGCGCGGGCTGACGCTCTCCGGCGGCCAGCGGCAGCGGATCGCGCTGGCGCGGGCGATCCTCCAGGACCCGCGGATCCTGATCCTCGACGACGCGACCAGCGCCGTCGACGCGCGCACCGAGGAGGCGATCAACGAGGGCCTGCGCGAGGTGATGGCCGACCGCACGACGCTGCTCGTCGCCCACCGGCGCTCGACGCTGCACCTCGCCGATCGGGTCGTCGTCGTCGACGAGGGCCGGGTCATCGACGAAGGCACGCACGAGGAGCTCTACGAGCGCAGCGCCGTCTATCGCGGGCTCCTGACCGGGCTCGACGAGGACGTCGCCGAGGCGGTCGAGGGGCGGGTCGAGGCACTCGGCGAACGCGTCGGCCAGACGACCTCGGCCGCCTGGGAGGGATCGGCCAAGGCGCGGCAACCGGGCAGCGCCGTCACCACCGCCCGCGGCTTCGGCGCGCCCAACCTCGGCGGCGGCCTCGGCCGTCCCGGCAACGTCGGCGGCGGCGCGATGGCGAAATCGCTGGCGGCGACCCCGCAGCTGCTCGCCGCGGTGGAGAAGCTCGGCCCGATCAAGGACGTGGCCGCGGTCGACCTCGACCGCGAGGCCCGCCACGTCCGCGGCTTCACCCTGCGCAAGCTCCTGCGCGAGTTCCGCCTGCCGCTCCTCCTCGGCCTCGTGCTCGTCGTCCTCGACGCGCTCGCCGGCCTCGCCGGCCCGGTCCTGGTCAAGAACGGCATCGACAACGGCGTCGCCGCCGGCTCCGAGACGGCCCTCTTCGTCGCCTCGGCCCTCTTCGCCCTGGTCACCCTCGCCGACCTGATCGACGGGGTGGGGGAGACCTTCGTCACCGGGCGCACCGCGCAGCGGGTGATGCTGTCGCTGCGGATCCGCATCTGGGCGCAGCTGCAGCGGCTCGGCCTCGACTACTACGAGCGCGAGATGGCGGGCCGGATCATGACCCGGATGACGACCGACGTCGACCAGTTCGAAGCGCTGATCGAGAACGGCCTGCTCGCCGCGCTGGTCGCCTTCGCCACCTTCTTCGGCGTCGGCGTCGCGCTCCTGATCATGAACCTCGAGCTGGGCGCGGCGACGCTCGCGGTGATCGTGCCGCTGGCCTTCGCCACGGTCGCCTTCCGCCGCCGCTCGGGCGTCCTCTACGACCAGGCGCGCGACCGCATCGCGATCGTCAACGCCGACTTCCAGGAGAGCCTCTCCGGCGTCCGCGAGGCCCAGGCCGCCGTCCACGAGGCGGAGACCGAGCGCCGCTTCCGCCGGCTCGGCGGCGACTACTTCGAGTCCCGGGTCGGCGCCCAGCGGCTGGTCTCGGTCTACTTCCCCTTCGTCCAGTTCCTCTCCTCGCTGGCCGACGTGATCGTGCTCGCGGTCGGCGCCCAGATGGTCCACGAAGGGCGCCTCACGACCGGCATCCTGATCGCCTTCATCCTCTACGTCGACATGTTCTTCAGCCCGATCCAGCAGCTCTCCCAGGTGTTCGACTCCTGGCAGCAGACGCGGATCTCGGTGGCGCGGATCGACGAGGTGATGCAGCTGGAGACGCGCACGCCGGCGCCGGCCGAGCCGCGCGAGCCGGGGCGCCTGCGGGGCGAGGTGGCGCTCGCCGACGTCAGCTTCTCCTACCCCGAGCCGACTGCGGCGCCGAGCGCGATCGCGGCGACCCGCGGCCCGGCGGACGCCCGCTTCGGCGGCGCCGGGATGGCGGTGCCGCTGAAGGCGCCCGAGGCGCTCCGCCACATCGACCTGCGGGTCGGCGCCGGGGAGACGGTGGCGCTGGTCGGCGAGACCGGAGCGGGCAAGTCGACGCTGATCAAGCTCTTGGCGCGCTTCTACGACCCCGACGAGGGCGCCGTGCTGGTCGACGGGATCGACCTGCGGCAGCTCGACCTGTCGGCCTACCGCCACCAGCTCGGCTACGTGCCGCAGGAGGCCTTCCTCTTCACCGGGACGATCCGCGACAACATCGCCTACGGCAGGTTCGACGCCACCAACGCCGAGGTCGAGGCGGCGGCGCGGGCGGTCGGCGCGCACGACTTCATCGCGGCGCTGCCGGGCGGCTACCAGCACGAGGTGGCCGAGCGCGGCCGCTCGCTCTCGGCGGGCGAGCGCCAGCTGATCGCCCTCGCCCGGGCCGAGCTGGTCGACCCCGCGATCCTCCTCCTCGACGAGGCGACCTCGAACCTCGACCTCGCGGGCGAGGCGCGGGTGGCGGCGGCGATGCAGCGGCTCTCGAGCGAGCGCACGACGATCGTCATCGCCCACCGCCTGCAGACCGCGCGGACCGCGGACCGCATCGTCCTCCTCGACGCCGGTCGCGTCGCCGAGGTCGGCAGCCACGAGGAGCTCCTCGCCCGCGGCGGGAGGTACGCCGCGATGTGGCGGGCCTTCGAGGCGCTGGGCGAGCGGCGCGCCGCCTGAGCGGCGCCGACGTTCGTGCACTTGAGCCGGTCATGGGCGGCTCAGGTGCACGAACGCGCTAGAAGAACCCGTTGCGCGGCGGCGGGGTGCCGTTGACGAGGAAGTCGCCGACCGCGGAGGCCTTGGCGATCGTCGGGTTGTGGGTCGAGATCGTGCGGATGTTGCGCCAGTGGCGGTCGAGGTTGGCGGCGGCCTGGGTCGCCGAGGCGCCGCCGACGTCGAAGAGGCGGCCGGCGGTGCGCGGGGCGAAGGCGTCGATCGCGACCTTCGCCGCGGCGGCGGCGACCTGGGCGGCTTCGGCGAGGTCGGCGTCCGGCAGGCCGTCGACGACCGAGTCGGCCGCCGCCTCGATCCGCTCGGCCGCCGCCAGCACGATCGCCTCGGCGGCGAAGGCGTCGGCGGCGATCTCGCCGACCACCTGGAGGATCTGCGGGTCCTCGGCGGGGCTCGGCGTGGTCGAGTGGCTGAAGGAGCGGCGCCGCCGCCGGACCAGCGCGACGGCGTCATTGCGCACGGCGCGCAGGGCGCCGACCGTCACCGCCTGCAGGTAGAGCTGGAGGAAGGCGCCGTGGATCCCGGGCGCGGCGACGATGTCCTCGGGGCGGCCGAAGTCGACGACCTCCTCGGGCTCGACCCGCACGTCGACGAGTCGCGTCGTGCCGGTGCCGGTGAGGCGCTGGCCGAAGCCGTCCCAGTCGTCGAGGATCGCGACGCCCTCGCGGTCGACCGGCAGCGTGATCGCCGCGATCGTGCCCGCCGGCGTCGCCGCGTAGATCTGCGTCCAGTCGGAGTAGAGGCTCCCGGTCGAGTAGAACTTCTCGCCGTTCAGGCGGAAGCCGTCGCCGGCGGGGTCGGGGACCAGCGTCGTCTCGAATCCCTCCATGCCGACCTGGCGCCCGTTCTGCTCGCTGATCGCGTTGCCGAAGATCTTGCCCTCGTTGACGAGGCCGATCCAGCGCTCGCGGTGGTCGGGGTCGAAGCCGCCGCGCAGGCGCTCGACGAAGGAGAAGTGGACGCGGAGGATGTGGGCGACGTTCGAGTCGGCCTCGGCGAGCGACATCAGCACCTCGAAGAGCTCGCGCAGCGAGGCACCGCCGCCGCCCTCCTCGGCGGGGATCCGGAGCGCGCCGAGCCGGGCCTCGCGGACGCGGTCGATCGGGGCGAAGGGCGCCTCGAGCGCCCGCTCGCGCTCCGCCGCCCCCGCGGCGACCTGCTCGAGCAGGCGTGCCAGGGCCGGGGTACCGGGGAGGGGAAATTCGCGCAGCGTCGTCGTCGCCATCGACGAGAAGATAGAAGCTGATTAAGTTGACCTAGAAGAACAAGAAAATCGTACCCGGTCGGGGAACGGGCCCGTTCCCTCAGCTGGCGAAGCTCTGGTTGCCGACCACCGCGAGCAGCTTCAGCCTCTCCGCGTCCTCGCTCCCGGGCTCGGCCGTGAAGACGATCAGGCGCTCGGTCTGGTTCTCGGCGGTGAGGATCTGGCAGTCCAGCTCGAGCAGTCCGACGGCCGGGTTGACGACGCGCTTGTGGGTGTCACGGCGGACGCTGACCTCGTGCTCGTCCCAGAGCCGGGCGAACTCGGGGCTCTCGGCCCGCAGCAGCTCGACCAGCTCCCGCGCCTCGGCGTCGCCCGCGTCGCGGCCGTGGACGGCGCGCAGGTTGGCGACGTAGGTCCGCGAGTGCTCGTCGTGGTCGGCCTCGGGGTAGTGCTCGCGCTCCGCCGGATCGGTGAACCAGCGGTAGAAGAGGCTGCGGCGCGGGCCCTCGAAGTGGGTCTGGTCGCCGAGCAGCGCCACCGCGCCCTCGTTCTGCACCAGGGTCACGGCGAGGTCCGAGGTGACCTGGGCGGGCGCCTCGATGTGGTCGAGGATCCGCAGCAGCGGCGGGCTGACGTGGTCGGAGCGGATCCCGCGCGAGGGCGGCTCGTAGCCCGCGAGGTGGAAGAGGTGGTCGCGCTCGTCGAGGGTCAGCCGCAGCGCCCGGGCGAGCGCCGCGACCGTCGCCGCCGAGGGCCGCGAGCCGCGCCGCTGCTCGATCCGCGCGTAGAAGTCGGTCGACATGTTGGCCAACTGGGCGACCTCCTCGCGGCGCAGGCCCGCGGTGCGGCGGCGGCGGCCCGCGGGCAGGCCGACGTCCTCGGGCCGCAGCGCTTCGCGGCGGCGGCGGAGGAAGTCGGCGAGGTCTTCGCGGTCCATGGATCAAGTATGCGCCCGCGCGGTCGCCGTAGCCAGGGACGGCCGGTCCCTGGTTGAGGCGACCTCTTGTGGGTGCGCGGGGGAGGCGCACCGTGGGTACACCACGATCGACCCCCACCCGAAGGGACTCACATGTCTTCCCAGCAACGCATCGCACTGATCACCGGCGGCAACCGCGGGATCGGCCGCAGCACCGCGCTGGCGCTCGCCGCCAAGGGCGTCGATTCGGTGATCACCTACCGCAGCCACGGCGAGGAGGCCACCGCGGTCGTCGCCGAGCTCGAGGGCCTCGGCCGCAAGGCCGTCGCGCTGCAGCTCGACACCGGCGACACCTCCGCGTTCGAGGCCTTCGCCGGGGACTTCGCCACGGCGCTCCGCGACACCTGGGGCCGCGAGGACTTCGACTACCTCGTCAACAACGCCGGCAACTCGTCCAACAGCGGCTTCGAGGAGGTGACCGAGGAGGAGTTCGACCGGCTCGTCGACATCCACTTCAAGGGCGTCTTCTTCCTCACCCAGCGGCTCGTCGGCCTGCTCGTCGACGGCGGCGCGATCGTCAACCTCTCCAGCGGCCTCGCCCGCTTCTCCTACCCGAAACGGGTCGCCTACGGCTCGGTCAAGGGCGCGGTCGAGGTGCTGACCCGCTACATGGCGGCCGAATTCGGCGGCCGTGGGATCCGCGCCAACGTCGTCGCGCCCGGTGCGGTGGCGACCGACTTCAGCGGCGGCGATGTCCGCGACACCCCGGCCTACCAGGAGGCGATCGCCGAGCAGACGGCGCTCGGCCGCGTCGCCGTCGCCGACGACATCGGCCCGGTGATCGCCGCGATCCTCGGCGACGAGAACCACTGGGTGACCGGCCAGCGGATCGAGGCCTCCGGCGGCGTCCACCTGTAGGGCCCGTTCGTGCTTCCGAGCTTTTCTGCCATATATGGCAGAAAAGCTCGGAAGCTTGACTTAGAGCGCGCTCTAATTTCTATCCTCGACCCATGGAGTCCGAAACCGTCCGAGGCGAGGCCGGGCTGACGATCGCCGACGCCGCCCGCA
>DASZUH010000345.1:0-7382 GCA_035547715.1 Solirubrobacterales bacterium | reverse complement strand
CGCCGCGCCGCCGCCCGCCGCGCCGCCGCGCGGGCGCAGCAGCTGCTCGGCCGCTGCGAAGGGGCCTCGACGCCGACCCTGCGCGTCGCCGCCGGCGCCGGCGCGGTGCTCACCGGACGCGAGCTCGAGGTCGCCGAGCTGGCGGCGGGCGGGCGCGCCAACGCCGAGATCGCGGCGCTGCTGGTCGTCTCGGTGCGGACGGTCGAGTCGCACCTCTACCACGCGATGGCGAAGCTAGGTGTCGCCTCGCGGGGCGAGCTGGCGGGCGCGCTGGCCGGTGCCGGCGGCGGCGGGCGTCAGGGTTCGGCCCAGGCGTAGCCCGCCGGGTCGGAGGCGCGCAGGTTTTGGGCCTTGCCGCAGGAGGGCCGGTATTCGCTCCAGCGGTAGCGCCGGGCGAGGTCGTTGTGGGTGTCCTCGAAATCGGTCCCCATGTTCATGTTCTTGTGCAGCAGGCCGGTCGAGGTCGGCTGCAGCGACTGGTTCCAGACCTCGTCTTCGAGCGGCGCCACTTCGGCGAGCGTTTCGCCCCACTTTTCTTCGTCCGCGACGAGTTCTTCGAGCTCGCCCAGCCGCGAGGCTTCCTCGGATTCCGAGATGCCGCCCGAGGCCGAGGCGGGCGCCATCAGGTACTCGGGCAGGAAGCCGACGTTCCCCCCACCCCCGCCGCCGAGTTCGGGCCTGCCGAAGAGGAGCTTGGTCAGCTTCCCCGCGGCCGGGCGCGGCCAGCCCCAATGCCGGCGGTTGCCGAGGATGATGTCGGTGTAGTAGAGGTTGAAGGTGCGCGGGTCCTGGCGGTCGCGCCAGGCGGGGTAGCCGACCAGGGTGGCGAAGGCCGCTTCATGGTTGTGGGCGACGACGCCGCCGGCGTCCTCGGGGGCGCACTCGTAGGTGGCCATCACCGGCTGCATCATCGTCAGCCACATGAACTGCCGGATGGTGAGCCGCAGTCGCGATTCCAGTTCCCCCTGGGTCGCCGTGTCGAGGCCCCAGCCGCCCGATTCGTCGGAGGTCCGGATCAGGTCGTAGGCCTTTTCGAGGCGGCCCGCGTCGCTGACCAGCAGGTCGGCCGTGTGGCTCACCGCGTTCGGCGTCTCTTCCAGGTTTTCCGCCAGCGCGCCGGCGAGGCCGGTCATCGTGGTTTCGAAGCCGTAGGGATCGAAGGCGTTGGCGCCGTGGGCCTTCGATTCCACCGCTTCCTCGATCTGGGCGATCCCGGCGGTGATCCTTCCCACGGCGCTGATGCTCGGGCCGATCTCCGGCACCGCGCCGCCGATGCCGCCGGCGATGTTCAGCACCCCCTGCATGATCTCGCCGGCGTTGGGGCCGCTGGCGGGGATTTCCAGCGGTTCGATTTCCTTGAGCACTTCGCCGCGGATGTTGATCAGGCGCGGACCGATCGCACCGAAGACGTTGGTGAAGACTTCGCCGATCCCGCCCCCGTCGGAGAAGTAGGTGCGGACGACGTCCACCTCTTCGAACTCCTTCTCCAGTTCGGGCACCAGCGCTTCCGCCGCCGCCGCGCAGGGATGCGCGTTCGAGGCGGTCGCCTCGCAGATGGTCTTGAGCCGGGCGGCTTCGGTGCCCCAGACGATGTTCTTGTCGCGCCAATAGTCGGCGCGGATCCCGTCGGTCTGCTTGTCGACTTCGAGCCCCAGGAGCCGGCCGAGTTCTTCCTGCCCCTGCTGTTCGGCGGGCGAGAGTTCACCCCAGCTCTTGAACGGCTGCGGCTTCTGCGCCAGGACCGCGAGGGCGCTTGGCAGCGCTTCGAAGACGCTGACGCCGGCGCCCGGGGAGCCCGACGCGGTCGGCGTCAGGACACCTTGGCGGTTGCGCATCAGCGCCCCGGCGAGGCGCGCCGACGATCCTTCGATCAGCCGCGTGCTGAGCTCGGTGCCGGCGTCGGGGCCCTCGAGCCGCCGCATCCCGGTCAGGCCGACGAGGCTGTAGCCGCCCGGTTCGCCGCGCGGCTTGCCGCCCGCTTCGCCCTTGCCGCCGAAGCCGCTGGTCGCGCCGAGCGTGTTGAAGGCGTAGGGGTTCGCGCCGAATTCTTCGAGCAGGGCGGAGATCCGGGCGAGGACGTTGCCTTCGATCGTGTTGCCGTCGTGGCCGTCCACCTTGTCGGTGAAGGAAGGGGTGGTCACCTTGCCGATCGTGTTCAGCATGATGATCCCGGGCTTCGGATCGGCGAGGATCTGGCGCAGGGCGTTGCGCAGCGGCCAGAGCCCCTTTTCCCCTTCTTCTTCGGTCGCCGAGAGGTTCATTTCGACCGTCTGGTTGAGCCTCGGTTCGAGCGTGTCGGCATCGAGCCACAGCAGGTGGAAGCCGGTCGTCGCCTGCCGGCCCGGGAAGGGCAGGTCCCAGGAGGAGTACCTCGCGCCGTCGACTTCCATCGTGTTTTCGGTCGCCTTCTGGGAGGCCGCGGGCGGCGCCGTGTCGTAGCTGTCGTATTCGGGCGCCCAGGTGAAGCCGAATTCTTCGCCGCCGTAGTTGCGCTGGAGGTTGCCCTGCATCGCCCCCGGGCGGCCGTCGGGCCCCTGTTCGAGGCCGATCAGCTGGTAGGCGGTCCCGCCCGGCGCGCCGGGGATCCCGATCACCGACCAGTCGCCGTGGCCGCCGCCGGCGAGTTCGCTCAGCACGCCGAGCGACTGCGGCCCTTCGACCATGCCGCCCACCTTGGCGATCGCTTCCTTCAGCGGCTGCGGTGAGGAGACCGGGGCGCCGCCGTTGCCGCTGAGGATCACCAGGAGGTCGCCTTCGAGCGCGGTGACGGCTTCCAGCAGCTTCGACGCTTCGCCCGCCCCGTAGGAGCCCGAGAGCGAGGTCTCCACTTCGAGCGTGCGCCGATCGAGGACCAGCATCTGGACCGAGGTCCCGGCCGACATCGGGTAGAAGGCCCCTTCGACTTCGACGCCGACCGCTTCGCCGTGGCGGACCATCGTCTGCACGGGCACCCCGCTCGGCAGCGTCGAGGGGGCGGCGTCGACCTCGACTTCGTCGGCACTCGAGGGAACGGGGGATTCGGTGGCGCCGGCGGGAGGGGCGGGTTCGGCGGGCTGCGACGGTTCGGCGGGCTGCGACGGTTCGTCCGATGGTTCGGTGGGGGCGGACGGTTCGGCGGGCGGCGTGGTCCCGGCCGGCGCCGCGACGCTCGCGGTTGCCCGTTGCCGCCGCGGATGGCTGGCGACGAGCCGTAGTCGGTAGACGCCGTTGACGTCGGTGCGGAGCCGCGGACGGGCGCTGCCGGCGCCGCGCAGGACGGGGTGGGACCCCTTCGGCTTGCGGACCACCCGCCAGTGCAGATGCAGAGGATTGCCGTCGGAGATGGTCGCGCGGCCGTCGAGGCGCAGCGGGACTCCGGTACGGGTGAGGCGATTGCGCCCGGCGTCGGCGATCGGCCGATCACGGCGGACGGTGAAGACCCGCCGTCGACGTTGGAAGGACCCCGATCTCGTGAACGCGGTGACGACGAGCCGGTTGCGACCGAAGCGCAGGCCGTCCTTGGGACCGAGGTCGGCCTGCCAGCGGCCCGGCCCGGCGGCTTCGAAGGAGGGGCGCGCGTCGTGCCCGTTGAGGCGGGCGCGGACGACCGCGTGGGGGGCCGCGACGCGAAGGTCGAGCGGCGATGCCTGGGAGCGGCCGGCGCCGATCCGGCGCACGGTGAGCAGACCGGCCCGGCGCCGGGCGACCGTGAACCGGGTCGAGACCGCGTCGCCGCCGACGCTGACGAAGACGGTGTCGTTGCCGTAGCGGAGCTGCCGACCGATGCGCAGCCGGGCGAGGAAACGGCCCGGCCCGGTCCGCCGGAAGAGGGGGTCGATCTCACGCAGGCGCGTCCCCCGCCCGTACATCGACGCTTCCAGGTGCCTCACCGATCGCCCCGTCCTCACCCGTACCTCGACGATCGGCCGCGTCCGCAGCGACCCTTCCGCCGGTGAGACGATTCGCACGTCCGGGGCAGAGCGGGGTGCGCCGGAGGACGGCTCCGCGCCGGCAGCCATCGCCACTACCGACACGGCGACCGACAGGGCGACCCGGCCGAGGGCTTGTGACTTGCGGTCCCGGGAATGCACGGGGGAGACCCTCGCAGCGATCGGCCCTTCGTGCCTCAGTAGTCGCTACTGGGATCGCGCCCGCATCCGACGAACGTCCGCAGCCGGACGCGGGTCGCGATGGCTCGACCGATCCCGGCCCGCTCGGGAGCACGTCCACGCCCCGGATCCTCGCGCGGCGCGGCCGCGAGCCCACGCGGAAGAGGCGGCGGTCCCGGTCGGCACCGGTCCGCCGGATGGGTGGCCGGCGGACCGAGCCGGTTCCCACCGGTCGATCGCGGCGACCTGAGAACCAGAGGGGCGCGCGCGTCCCACCTTCGTCGCCGGGACCGCCGCCTCGACGCCGGGGAATCGTCGAGACTTCCGCCGTGCTCTCGACCGATGAGATCCTGGCCGGCCTCGGCCTGGTCGTCGTCCTCGCCATCGGCTCGCGGCTGGTGGCCGAGCGCCTCCGGATCCCGGCGATCGTCCTCCTCCTGCCCGTCGGCTTCGTCGCGGGTGCGATCACCGACGACGTCCACCCCGAAGCGCTGCTCGGCGCCGCCTTCCAGCCGCTGGTCTCGCTCGGCGTCGGCCTGATCCTCTTCGAGGCCGGCCTCCGCCTCGACCTCGCCGAGCTCTCGCCGCGGCTGCGCTCGACCGTCCGGCGCCTGGTCGGCCTCGGGGCGCTGACGACGTTCGTCGGGATCGGCCTGGCGGCGAAGCTGGTGCTCGGCCTGGAATGGGGCACGGCGGCCGTGCTCGGCGCGATCCTCGTCGTCTCGGGCCCGACCGTCGTCCTGCCGCTGCTCGCCTTCGTGCGGCCCACCGACCGCGTCCGCTCGTTGCTGCGCTGGGAGGGCACGCTGATCGACCCGCTCGGCGCCCTGCTCGGGGTCGTCGCCCTGCACGCGGTGCTCCAGGGCGTGGCCGGCGAACGCCCGCTCCACCTCGGCGCGCTGCTCGGGAGCCTGGCGATCGGCGCGGCGATCGGCCTGGTTGCGGCCTTCGCCCTCGGCGCCCTGCTCGAGCGCGCCTCGCGCACCTCGCCCGGCCAGGCGATCGCGCTCAGCCTGATGGCGGTCGCCGCGGCGGTCGTCGGCGCCGACCTCCTGCGCGACGACGCGGGCCTGGTCGCGGCGACCGCGATGGGGATGGCGCTGGCCCGCCGCAAGGACCTCGACGTGTCGCGGATCCTCGACTTCCACGGCACCGTGGTCGAGCTGCTGATCGGCATCCTCTTCGTCCTGATCTCGGCCTCGGTGACCCCGCACGACGTGGGTCAGGTGCTCGGCGGGACGCTGGCGCTGGTCGCGATCATGGTCTTCGTGATCCGCCCGGCGGCGGTCGCGATCGGCACCGCCGGCTCCGAGCTCGAGCCGCGCGAGCGCGCCTTCGCCGCCTGGATGGCGCCGCGCGGGATCGTCGCCGGCGCGACCGCCTCGAGCTTCGCCCTGACCCTCGCCGGGGCGGGGATCGGCGACGCCCCGAAGCTCCTGCCGATCGCCTTCGTGGCGATCTTCGCGACGGTCGTGATCTACGGCCTGACCGCCGCCCCGGTCTCCCGGCTGCTGGGGGTCGCCGGCACCGGCTCGCCGGGATTTCTCCTGGTCGGCGGGGGCCCGGTCGCGCTGGCGATCGGCACGGCCCTGCGCGCGGACGGCAACGCGGTCCGGGTCTGGAGCAACGTCGCCGCCGAGCGCGACGCGGCGCGGGCGGCCGGGCTGGTGGCCGAGGCATCGCCGCTCGGGCTCGACCGGATCCGCCTGGAGGCCGAACTGGAGGAGATCGGCGAGGCGCTCGTGATCGGCCCGAGCGATGATTTCAACCTGCTCGCCGCCCAGGAGCTGCGCACGGTCCTCGGCCGCGACCACGTCCACACGCTGGCCCGCGGCGCCGGCGCCGACGCGCTGCCCCCGCATGCCGAGGGGCGGGCGCCGTCGGGCGGGTCGCTGACCCACGACGATCTCCTGGCGCGGCTCACGGCGGGCAGCGACCTGACGGTGAGCGCGGGTGAAGGGGCGGTCGAGATCGTGGTCCGGGACCGGAGAAGCCCACACAGCTCGTGATCGCCGCCCCCCGGGTGACCAGCCGCCGATCAGCTCGCCGCCGACCCGCTCGACGCGGCGGTGCCGGCCGCCCTGGGCGATTCCCTCGGCGGCAAGTCGACGGCTGGGGGCGGCGGCGTCTGAGCACCTGCCGCTGTCGTCGCCCTCGTTCGCGGCACCGAAGCGCCCCGCCGGGGGGAGGTTGTGGTCGGTCGGTCCCGGCTGCTGCGTTGGAGCGGCCGCAGCCGCCGAGGGCGTCGGGAATTGGTACGTCTTCATGTGAGGGTTCGGCCGCCGACTCGTGTGGCCTCCTACGGATGGAACGGCACCGACGTGTCGATTCACTCCTTGTCACCTCGAAGGTCCAGGAGGGGAAGGAGTCGTCGATGCGAACCGTGATGGTGACCGGTCCGAACAAGGTCGAGATGGTCGAGGAGCCGGAGCCGATCATCGGTCCGGCGGACATCCTGGCCGGGCGACTGCCACCGCCGTCGGCCGCCGGGCCTTCGGGCGGTGGCTCGATGGCGAGCTGCTCCCGGACGAGATGAGGGCACCCGTGGCGGTCGTCATGGAGGTCCGATCGTGGGCTCCGCATCTGAACTGACGAAGAAGCGAAAGGAATGGAAGACATGGGCATTCTCGACGGACGCAAGGCCATCGTCGTCGGAGCCAGCTCCGGGGTGGGGTACGGGTGCGCGCTCCGCTTCGCCGAGGAGGGCGCCGAGGTCCTGGCGTGCGCGAGGCGACTTGACAGACTGGAGGGGCTGGCGGCCGACGCCGCGGGGCGTGGGTTCCCCGGCAAGATCACCGCGATGACCTGTGACGTGACCGTCGAGGAGGACATCGACCGGGTCGTGTCACATACCCGTGAGGAGCTCGGTCGGATCGACATCCTCGCCTGCATCGCCCAGGGCGGGATGCGCCACCAGACCTACCTGATGGAGACGACGGCCGAGGACGCGTTCGAGTACTACACGGGAGGCCCGCTCTACACGCTGCGCTTCATGCAGAAGGTGTTCCCCGTCATGAAGGAGCAGCACTACGGTCGGATCATCACCTGCGCCTCGCATGGCGCGGTGACCGGCCAGCCCGGCTTCACGGCATACGACATGGCGAAGGGCGCGATCATGGCGCTCACCCGCATCGCCGCGCACGAGTGGGCGAAGGAGGGCATCGTCACGAACTGCTTCCTGCCGGTCGTGCAGAACGAACTCTACGGACAGGATCCGCAGAGCACCGCCGCCCGTGAACAGCTCGAAGAGATCATCCCGGTGGGGTACTTCGGCAAGGCCTACGAGGACGCCTC
>DASZUH010000344.1:0-2309 GCA_035547715.1 Solirubrobacterales bacterium | reverse complement strand
GGATAGGTGATGTCTTCGACCTTCAGATGGCTGCCGCCCCACTTCCGCACGGGGCCTGGCCCGGCGTTGTAGGAGGCGAGCGCCGCGGCGACGTTGCCTTCGTAGTCTTCGATCCGTTCGGCGAGCAGGTAGGTCCCGTATTTAATGTTGATTTCGGGGTCCGAGAGGTCTGAGGTGTGGAAGGTGGTCGCGCCGCTGTGCCGGGCGATGTCCTTCGCCGCTTCCGGCGTGATCTGCATCAGCCCGCGGGCGCCCGCGCTCGATTCGGCGTCGGAGAACTTCGACTCGGTGTCGATCACCGCCGCGATCAGCGCCGCGTCGACGCCCTTTTCCTTCGCCTGCCGGCGGATGATGTCTTCGTGTTCGAGCGGCAGGGTGAGCTGTTTGATCGCCTTGTCGAAGGTCCCGTTGGCGACCAACACCCCGACCGCAAGGCTGATCACGACGGCGATCCCGCCCCAGATCGGCCAGCGGCGGCGACCGCGCCGGCGCCTGGGCCTCGAGCTCATCCCGACAGCTTCGCGAGCAGCGCGGACAGGGCGGCCTCGAGGTCCTCGACCGTGCCGTCGTTGACGATGACGTGCTCGGCCCGGTCGGCCTTCTCCTCCTGGGTCAGCTGGCGGGCCTCGCGGGCGTCGACGAGGGTGTGGCCACGGGCCGCGGCACGCTCACGCCGCACGTCCTCGCCGGCGACGATCGAGACCGTGGTGTCGAAGACCTCCTCGCGGCCGCCCTCGAAGAGGAGCGGGACCTCGACCACGGCGACCTTGGTGTCGGCGGGGAGCGAGGCGATCCAGGCGGCCGTCTCGGCCCCGACCAGCGGGTGGATCCGCGACTCGAGCCACTCCAGCTCCGCGGGGTCGGCGAAGACGATCGAGCCGATCTTGGCGCGGTCGGTCGGCGCTCCCGTGGGGGCCACGTCGGCGCCCCAGCGCTCCGCCATCTCGGCGCGCAGCGTCTCGCCTTCGAGCAGGTCATGGACGACCGCGTCGCTGGAGAGCGTCGCGGCGCCCAGCCGGCCGAAGGCGGCCAGTGCCTCGGACTTGCCCGCGGCGATGCCGCCGGTCAGTCCGATGGTCAGCGGCGCCACACGGCCCCGCCGCCTAGTCCTGCGAGGACTCGCTGCTGTCGCCGTCGCCGGACGCGGCCTCCTCGGCCGTATCCGGGGAGTCGGGGCGCTCGGCCGCCGATTCGCCCTCGTGAGCCTCGCCCGCGTCGCCATCGCCCTCGGAACCCGACTCGGACCCGGTCGACTCGGCGACGGCCTCGGGCTCGGAAGTTGCGGCCTCGGGCTCGGGAGCGGCGGCCTCGGGCTCGGCCTGGGGAGCGGCAGTCTCGGGCTCAGGCTCGGAAGTTGCGGCCTCGACGGCCTCGGCCTGGGAAGCGTCCTCGATCGCGGCCTCCGCGGTCGCGCCCGCGGGCACCTCGGCGGCGGCGGTCTCCGCCTCGATCGCCGGGGACTCGACTTCCTGGTCCTCGACCGCGCCGTCCTCGGCGAGGTCGATCGCGGCCGCTTCGGCGTCGGCGTCGATCGCCTCGGCCTCGACGGCGGGCGCGGCCTCCTCGACCGCGGGCGCGGCGGCCGCGTTGGCGGCGGCGATCTGCGCGCTGAGGTCCTGCATCGGCATGTTCTGGCCCTCGACCCGCTTGATCGAGAGCGAGAGCCGACGCCGATCTTCGTCGATCTCGAGGATCTTGACGTTCAGTTTGGCACCCGGCTCGACCACTTCGGAGGGGTTCTCGACGTGGTGGTCGGCAAGCTCGGAGATGTGGACCAGGCCCTCGACCCCGGGCAGGATTTCGACGAAGGCGCCGAAGGCGACGACCTTGGTCACCGTGCCCTCGAGCACGTCGCCCGGGCGGTGGGTCGAGATGACCCGCTGCCACGGGTCCTCCTGGGTCTGCTTCAGGCCGAGGCTGATCCGCTGGCGGTCGCGATCGATGTCGAGGACTTTGATCCGCACGGTGTCGCCGATCGCCACCACTTCGCTCGGGTGGTTGACGTGGCTCCAGGAAAGCTCGGAGATGTGGATCAGGCCGTCGATCCCGTCGAGGTCGACGAAGGCGCCGAAGTCGACGATGTTGGAGATCTTGCCTTCGACCACCTGGCCCGGCTCGAGGCGGCCCAGGATCTGCTCGCGGACCTCCTTGCGCTCCTCCTCCAGCACCGCCCGGCGCGAGAGGACGACGTTGTTGCGGGAGCGGTTCAGCTCGATGACTTTGCACTCGAGCGTCTGGCCCATGAACTCGTCGAGGTTGTGGACGCGGCGGATGTCGACCAGCGAGGCGGGCAGGAAGCCGCGCACCCC
>DASZUH010000343.1:0-2433 GCA_035547715.1 Solirubrobacterales bacterium | reverse complement strand
CACGTGCGCTGGCCCCAGGACGGCGCCGAGGTACGGACGGACGCATAGGGGGTAGGGGACGCTCATGCCAGGCTTCGCCATAGTCCGCGCCGACGACGTCAAGAATCCCTACGAGGGGACCGACGTCCCCGGCGAGTTCCGCCGTCTCACCGACGCGCTCGGCGCCGAGCAGGTCGCGGTGACGCTGATCCGGGTGCCGCCGCACTCGGACTTCGAACAGGGCACCGGCCATACGCACTCGGAGATCGAGGAGCTCTACATCGTCGCCAAAGGGACGATCACGTTCCGCTGCGGCGAGCACGTCGAGAAGGTGAGCGCGCCGGCGGTGGTGCGGGTCTCACCCGGGACGGCGCGCTCGCACCGCAACGAGGGTGACGAGCCGGTCGAGATCTGGGCCGTCTCGGTCAAGGAACACGGCCGCGACGCGACCAAGATCGACGACTTCTGGGCGGCGTCCCCGGACGCCAGGCAGACCCGCTAGGGGATCAGGACGATCTTGCCGAGGGTGTGGCGGTCTTCGAGCTGTTCGAAGGCCTCGCGCACTTCGTCGAGTGGGTAGGTCGCGGCGATCGGCACCTCGATCTTGCCGTCGGCGACCAGTTCGGCCATCTCTTTGAGGATGCCGGGCTCGGTCGCGTCGCCCGAGCCTTCCGTCTTCGCCCCGACCTCCTGCGCCCGCTCGTAGGCGATGATCGTCTCGATCTTCTCCGGCGGCACGTCGAGTTCGAGCGCCAGGTCGATGTATTGGGGGCCGAAGAGGTCGATGAAGGCGTCGATCCCGCGCGGCGTCGCCGCGAGGATCCGCTGCATCACGCCCTCGCCGTAGGTGACGGGGATGACGCCCTTGGAGCGCAGCCAGTCGTGGTGGTCCTCGGAGGCGAGGCCGATCACCTCGGCGCCGCGCACCTTCAGGAGCTGCACCGTGATCGTGCCGACGCCGCCCGCGGCGGCGGAGACGACGACCACGTCGCCCGCCTTGACGTCGACGGCGCGGACCGCGGCGAAGGCGGTGACGCCGACCACGTAGAGCGAGCCCGCGGCCTCCCAGGAGAGCTCGGCCGGTTTGGCGATCAGCTGGTCGGCGGGGACGACGCAGAGCTCGGCCTGGCTCGAGCGCTCCCAGCTCCAGCCGAGCACCTCGTCGCCGGGCGCGAAGCCCTCGACGTCGATGCCGACCTCCTTGACCACCCCCGCCAGGTCCGAGCCCTGGCCGGAGGGGAACTTGGCCGGGAAGCGCTCCTCGAGGGCGCCGGTGCGTATCGCGGCCTCGCCGGGATTGATCCCCGCGGCCTTGACCTCGACGACGACCTCTTCTTTGCCCGGCTCGCGGATTTCGACCTCCCTGACGGTGAGGACGTCGAGCCCGCCGTACTCGTCGAATTGGACCGCGCGTGGCACGAGGGGAAATCTACCCAACCGCGGTCGCCTTGAATCCCGCGCGGGCGAGGACGGCCGCCTCGGCGCGCAATTCGCGGTCCGAGCGGCCGGCGACCGAGATCGTCACGGTCAGCCAGCGATTGCCGCGCACGGCGAGGAGCGAGCGGAGCGCCGGGATCCAGTTGGCGTCGGCGTCGTAGGCGGCCTTTTCGCCCACGTGCGGGACGGGGTGGGGGACTTTGGCGGGGTCTTCGAAGCCGAACTGGACGGTCTCCTCGATGCGATTCGAATACCGCTGGTGGGCGGCGAATCCCGTGTCGAGGAAGACGTCGACCTCGGCCCCGTGGCCGGAGAGGCGGCAGCGTGAAAGCGGCGGCGTCGGGTCGGAGCGCCGCGCCAGATGAACCCCGAACCGTTCTTCGGCGAGCCGCCCGAGCGCCGCGCAATCCCCGCGAGAGATCCGCGCCCTCCCCGCCGCTTCGGCCCGCGGGTCTTCGCCTTTGATCCCGCGCGACTGCACCGGTTCGTGGATCGCCCTGCGCCCGCTCGCCGCGCTCGTCCCGGCCGTGGACGACGATCCGCCGCCCCCGCAACCGACCGTCACGAGGCACACCCCGATCCCCAAGCAACACGCGCACAAGCGCACGAAACCCATGCCGACATCTTGCACCCGGACTCGTCCGGGGCGCTGCAGGCCGGCGCGGGCCGGCGCCCGGAGCGGGGGCGAAGGGACGCGGCCGTCCCGTCCACGACCCTGGCGGGCTGTGGCCGTGGCCGGGACGGCCGAGGGTGCGGGAAGAGGTCACGGGTCCGTGCGTCCCGCGGGTAGAGAGGCGCATGATCCGTCACGAACGCCAAAGGTCCGTGACACCCCTCATGTTGATGGGCCGAAAAGCGCTGATATAGAGCGCTTTTCGGCCCATCAACATGGCGTGGGCACGGAACGGTGACGGGAGCGTGGAGTTCGTCGCGTCCCTGTGACCCACCCCGAGATCACCGCCCGACGCCGGCCCCCGACGCCGCCTCCGGTCGTCGCTTGTTCGGCATAGGCGAACA
>DASZUH010000342.1:0-2588 GCA_035547715.1 Solirubrobacterales bacterium | reverse complement strand
AGGCGGCGAGTGCCCGCTGCAGGACATCACCCAGGGCTGGGGCCCGGGCAAGTCGCGGGTGATCGACGAAAAGCGCCACTTCGAGAAGCCGATCGAACTCTCGCCGCTGGTCGCGATCGACCGCGAGCGCTGCATCCTCTGCTACCGCTGCGTGCGCTTCAGCCAGGAGATCTCCGAGGACTCGCAGCTGCAGCTGCTCGAGCGCGGCGACCGCACCTACGTCGGCACCTTCGACGATCGCCCCTACGTCTCGCCCTTCCACGGCAACATCACCGACATCTGCCCGGTCGGGGCGCTGACCAACTACACGTACCGCTTCCGTGCCCGGCCCTGGGACATCGAGCAGGCGGGCTCGGTCTGCACGCTCTGCCCGAGCCAGTGCAACGTCAGCTTCACGGTCCGCGACGAGAAGGTGAAACGGGTGATCGCCCGCGACAACCACGACGTCGACGACGGCTGGCTCTGCGACAAAGGCCGCTACGGCTTCGAGATGTTCAGCGCGGCGGAGCGGGTGACCGAGCCGCGGCTGAAAGGCGGGACCAAGGTCTCCTACGAGGACGCGGTGGCGCGGGCGGCCGCGGGCCTCGCGGCGCGCGACGGGCGGGTCGCGGCGATCGTCGGTGACGCCTCCAACGAGGAGGGGTTCCTGGTCGGGGAGATCCTCCGCGGCGCACTTCACTCGACCGACATCGACTCGCGCCCGGCGGGCGGCCCGGGGATCGGGGCGATCCTCGAGCTGTCGCAGCCGGCGCGCCAGGCGAAGGTCGCCGACATCGACGAGGCCGACGCCATCCTCGTCCTCGGCACCGACCCGATGCAGTCCTCGCCGATCCTCGACCTGCGGATCCGCAAGGCGATCCGCCGCAACGGTGCGCGCCTCGTCGTGGCGACCGAGCGGCCGACGGCGCTCGACGGCGGCGCCGAGGCGATCGCCCGCTACGCGCCCGGCCAGGCGACCCACTTCATCGGCGAGCTGACCGCAGCGGTCCGCGGCGCCGAGAACGTCGCGACGCCGGCGGCGGAGACGCTGCGCGAGGCGGGCAAGGTCGTCGTCGTCTGGGGCGAGCGGATCGGCGCCACCGCGACCGCCGCGCTCGTCCGCCTCGCCGAGGCCCTGAACGGCGATGTTGATGGGCCGAAAAGCGCTGATATAGAGCGCTTTTCGGCCCATCAACGCGCGCTGCTGTTGGAAGTGCCGGAGACGACGAACGCGCGGGGGCTGCGCGAGGCGGGCTGCCTGCCCGACGCCGGGCCGGGCCTGGCGGCACTCGCCGGCGGCCGGGGCACCGAGGAGATCCGCCAGGCGCTGATCGACGGTGACCTCGACGGCTTGATCCTGGTCGGCGTCGACCCGCTGCGCGACTTCGCCGACACGAGCGCCTGGGAAGACGCCCTGAACGCGGCCGAGTTCGTCGTCGCCTTCTCCACCTTCGCCACCGCGACCGCGGCCAAGGCCGATGTCCTCTTCCCGCTCGAAACCCACGCCGAGAAAGACGGCACGGTGACGCACCCCGACGGGCGCCTACAGCGCGTCCGCCCGGCGGCGGGCCGCCCCGGCGACATCCGCCCCGGCTGGCAGATGCTCGCGAGCCTGTCCCTGGCCCTCGGCCATGACACCGGCGTCACCTCGCAGCCCACCGCCTTCGCCGCTCTGACGAGCGCGGTCCCCTTCTACGCCTCGATCACCGACGAGAAGATCGGCGGCCGCGGCATCCGCTGGCAGGAGACGGAGGGGGCTTCGGCGCTGCCACAGGTCGGTGGCCTCGAAGGCTCCGCGACGACGTCCGTCGCCAATCCCTCCGCGCCCGAGGGCCTCGCCCTCGGCACCTACCGTGACCTCTGGGCGGGCCCGATCACCGAGCTGAACCCGCCGCTCAAGTTCCTCAAGCCCTCCCAGCACCTGGAGCTCTCCCCCGAGGACGCCGCCCGCCTCTCCCTCGCCACCGGCGACAAGGTCCGCGTCACGCAGGGCGAGCACGGCCTCGAGGCCACGGTCCAGATCCGCGAACGCACCCCGGAGGGCGTCTGCTTCCTCGCCGAGGGCGTCGCCCCCGCCAACGCCAACGCGCTCCGCAACGGACGCCAGGTCCGCGTCCAGATCGAGAAGCTCGCCGAGGTCCCCGCGTGACCCACCTGCTGCCGCTCGGCGACACCCAGTTCGCCGAATCGATCTGGATCATGATCGCCAAGTCGATCGTCATCTTCGCCGTCATCTTCGGCATCCTGCCCGTCCTCACCGTGGTCGAGCGCAAGCTGATCGGCCGCTTCCAGCACCGCTACGGCCCCAACCGGGTCGGCCCCTTCGGCCTCCTGCAGCCGCTCGCCGACGTCGGCAAGCTGATCTCCAAGGAGTCGTTCCGGCCCGAAAACGCGATCTCGACGCTGTTCATCTTGGGACCGCTGCTACCGGTCCTCTCCGGCGTCCTCGCCCTCGCGATCATCCCCTGGGGCGACACCAAGAACGGCGTCGGCTTCTACGGCATCGACGTCCCGATCGGCATCCTCTACTTCTTCGCCGTCGGCTCGATCGCCTTCTACGGCCTCCTCCTCGGCGGCTGGTCCTCCGGTTCGAAATACAGCCTCCTCGG
>DASZUH010000341.1:0-9231 GCA_035547715.1 Solirubrobacterales bacterium | reverse complement strand
GGCCTGGCTGAAAAGCGCCGACTTCGCCACCGGCCATAGCCAACACCGCGAGGCGGGCCCGGTCGGGACGAGCAGCGAGATCTGGTCCTTCGACGTGCTCGAGCTGAAGGACCGCGGGTAGGACGCGATCCGGGCGGTTCGCGGGCGGGGCGGCCGTCCGAGGTGCGTCCCGGGGACGTGAGGGTTTCGCAGGGAAGGTGCGGAGTTCGCCACGATCTCCGCCCTTCCGTCACGGTTCCCACCGGTCGGGATCCGTGTACCGGAGTTTGACCCCACCATGGTGTGGTCAAACTCCGGTACACGGCTTTTGACTGCCATAGGCGCGCACTTCGTGGAGGACCACGCGCCTCGCCCGGCTCCCGTCACGAACCCTCATCACCCCACGGACCCGGCCTTCTCGGTGGTGGCCACAACCTGCCAGGGCCGCCATCGAGAAGGCCGGGCGCATCTCGGACGGCCGCCCCCGCCCCACCCCCCGGGCCCTCCCCCTACCCCCCGCCCACCCCGCCCACCGCTTCGCGCAACGCCCGGTCGAGCGGGATCCGCTTGCGGGGCGGCAAGGCCTCCATCCCGCCCGGGTCGTCGACCACGGTCTCCTGGGAGAGGCCCTCGATCAGGGGGCGGGCGACGCCGGTGTCGACCGGGGTCACGAGGCCGACCCAGAGCGAGGAGAGGCGCGGGGTCAGCACCGGAACCGTGAGGCGGAGCGGCGGGCGGCGGCCGAGGGCCTTGGCGAGCTCGTCGATCATGCCGCCGTAGGTGGTGACGTCGGGCCCGCCGATCTGCAGCTCGCGGTCGAGCGGCAGCTCCAGGTCCGTGGCCGCGGCCAGATCGCGGATCACGTCGTCGACGGCGATCGGCTGGGTGCGGATCGTCGTCCACCTCGGCGTCACCATCGCCGGCAGGCGGCGGACCAGGTAGTAGACGGTGCGGAACGACTCGGAGCCGGCGCCGATCACCGCAGCGGCGCGATAGTAGGCGACCGGGACGTCACCGCCGCGCAACGTGAGGGCGGTGGCGTGGCGGCTGTTGAGGTGCTCGGAGCCCGAGCCGAGGCCGCCGAGGTAGACGATCCGCCGCACCCCGGCCGCCGCGGCGGCACGGGCGAAGTTGTGGGCGCCCTGCTGGTCGCGGATCGCGAAGTCCGAGTCGCCGCCACGGCCCATCGAGTGGACGAGGTAGTAGGCGACCGAGGCACCTTCGAGCGCCGGCCCCAGCGTCTGCGGCTCGAGCACGTCGGCGCGCCGCACCTCGCAGCCCGCCGCGGCCAGGCCCTCGGCCCGCTCCGGGTCCCGCGCCAGCGCCGCGACCCCCTGCCCGCCTTCGGCGAGGCGACGGGACAGCAGCCCGCCGATGTACCCGGTCGCTCCGATGACGGCGATCACGGGCTACAGGTGCCCGCTACCGCCCACCCTTAAAAGATCAGCCGTAGCGGTTCTCGCCGCCGGCGATTTCGCGCAGCTTCGAGCGGTCGTGCGTCGCCTGGACGCGGCGCACGGTGCCGGAGCGGGAGCGCATCACCAGCGATTCGGTGGTCGCGCCTTTGCCGCGGTAGCGGACGCCCTGGAGGACGTCGCCGTCGGTCACCCCGGTGGCGGAGAAGAAGACGTCTTCGCCGGAGCAGAGATCGTCGGCGGTGAGGATCCGATCCAGGTCGTACCCCGCGTTCACCGCCGCGCTCCGCTCCTCGTCGTTGCGCGGCCACAGCCGTCCCAGCAGCTGACCGCCCATCGACTTCAGCGCCGCCGCCGAGAGCACTCCCTCGGGCGTGCCGCCGATCCCCCAGAGCAGGTCGACCGGGGAGCGTTCGGAGACCGCCAGGAGCGCCGCCGAGACGTCGCCGTCGGTGATCAGGCGGATGCGGGCGCCGGCCTCGCGGATCGCGCGGATCTGCTCCTCGTGCCGCGGCCGGTCGAGGACGACCACGATCACGTCGCCGATCGTCCCGCCGCGCCGCTCGGCGACCAGCTCGCAGGTCTCCACCAGCGGCCGGTCGAGGTCGAGCAGGTCGGCGATGTCTTCGCCGCCGGCAAGCTTTTCCATGTAGACGCAGGGGCCCGGGTCGAACATCGAGCCTTTCTCGGCCAGCGCGATGACCGACAGCGCGCTCGGCATCCCCAACGCGCAGAGCCGCGTCCCCTCGAGCGGGTCGACGGCGATGTCGACCGAGGGCGGCCGGCCGTCGCCGATCCGCTCGCCGTTGAAGAGCATCGGGGCTTCGTCCTTCTCCCCCTCGCCGATCACGACCGTGCCGTCCATGTCGACCGAGTCGAGGACGATGCGCATCGCGTCGACGGCCGCCCCGTCGGCGGCGATCTTGTCGCCGCGGCCGATCCAGCGGGCCGCCGCGAGGGCGGCCGCCTCGGTCACCCGGACGAGCTCCAGGGCAAGATTTCGATCCGGCTTTGCCTGGTCGGGCGAAGGCATCGCGGCCAGGACCCTATACAGTCGCGGGCGATGGAGGGACGCTGGGGTCTGACCCTGCCGCTGGCGGGCGTGCCGCTTGCCGCGCACGGCGAGTACGTGAAGCGCGCCGAGGCGGCGGGCTACACCGACCTCTGGAGCGGCGAGACCGCGGGCCCGGACGGCTTCACGCCGCTGGCACTGAGCGCCGCCTGGACCGAGCGGATGCGGCTCGGGACCGGCATCGTCGGCGTCTTCCAGCGCGGCCCGGCGCTGCTCGCGCAGGAGGCGGCGGCGCTGGCCGACGCCTCCGAGGGGCGCTTCGTGCTCGGGATCGGCTCCTCCTCGGACCGGATCATCGAAGGCTGGAACGGCATCCCCTTCGAGAAGCCGCTCTCGAAGGTGCGCGAGACGCTCGAATTCCTTCGCGTCGCGTTGGCCGGCGAGCGCACCTCGACCCGCTTCAAGCTGGAAACGAAGCCGGCCCACGAGGTGCCGATCGTCCTCGCCGCGCTGCGCGGCAAGATGCTGCAGCTCGCGGTCGAGAAGGCCGACGGCGCCTTCACCAACTTCCTGCCACTGGACGGGCTGCCGCAGGTGGTCGCCCAGCTCGACGGCGCGCCCGGGCACTTCGAGCTCCTCTGCCGCTTCTTCTGCCTGCCCGGGACGCGCGAGGAGGTCGAGCCGGTCGCCCGCTTCATGTTCTCCAGCTACATCACCGTGCCCGTCTACACCGAGTTCTACAAGTGGCTCGGCTGGGGCGAGCGGATCCAGCCGATGCTCGACGCCTGGGCCACCGGCGACCGCCGGCAGGCGGCCGCCGCGGCGCCCTGGGAGGCGATCGAGCAGATGTTCATCTTCGGCTCGCCGGAGGAGATGAAGGAGCGGCTCGAGGCCTTCGTCGCCGGCGGCATCACGACGCCGGTCATCACCCCGGTCGTCCCGCCCGAGCGGGTCGGCGAGATGATCGACGCCTTGGCGCGCTAGCTGTCGATGGGCCGAAAAGCGCTGAAATAGAGCGCTTTTCGGCCCATCGACATTCAGGCGAGGCGGGCGAGGCTGAGGGCGTAGTCCTCGGCCGGATCGGTGAACCAGTTGGCCATCTTCAGGCCGGTGCCGGCGTAGGACTCCTCGAGGCGCGGGCGGGTGAACTTGGTCGAGATCTCGGTGCGGAGGACCTCACCGGCGTCGAAGTGGGCGGTCAGGTCGAGGGCGTCGAGGCGGACGTCCTGGTCGGCCGGCGAGCGCAGGCCGATGTCGATCCACTCGTGCTCCTCGTCGAACTTCGCGACGTGTTCGAAGGCGGCCGGGTCGAAGTCGCCGCCCAGCTCGCGGTTCAGCACGCAGAGGACGTTCTTGTTGAATTCGGCGGTGACGCCCGCGGGGTCGTCGTAGGCGAGCTCGAGCCGGCCGACGTCCTTGACCAGGTCGGTGCCGAGCAGGAGGTGGTCGGTGGGGTCGAGCAGACCGGCGATGCGGCTGAGGAAGGCGGCGCGCTCGTCGGGGTAGAGGTTGCCGATCGTGCCGCCGAGGAAGGCGATCAGGCGCGGCCCGCGCTCGGTCGTCGTCGGCGTCCGCTCGAGGTCGGCCTCGAAATCGCAGACGAGGCCGTGGACGTCGAGCCCCGGGTACTCCTCGACCAGCGCCGCCGCCGTTTCGCGGGTGATCTCCTCGGAGATGTCGACCGGCACGTAGGTCTGCAGGGTGCCCGCGTCGCGCATCGCGTCGAGCAGGTGGCGGGTCTTCGAGGCCGAGCCGGAGCCGAGCTCGATCAGCGTCGCCGGATTGCCCGCGGCGGCGACGATCTCGGCCGAGCGCTCGACCAGGATCTGGCGCTCGCGGCGGGTCGGGTAGTACTCCTCCAGCTCGGTGATCGCCTCGAAGAGCTGCGAGCCGCGCTCGTCGTAGAAGTACTTCGGCGAGAGCTCCTTCGGCGTCGCGCCCAGTCCTTCGCGCACGTCGGCCTCCATCGCCGCGGCCTGGTCGGCGGGCAGGTGGACGTCGATCGCGATCGTCACGGGGCGCTCCCTCCCGGATCGGAGGCGAGGCGGATGCCGGCGAAGATCTGGCGGCGCTGCGGCAGGTCCCAGTTGCGGAAGCTCGGGCGGGCGACGTGCGGGTGGGTCGTCCAGGAGGCGCCGCGCAGCACCTTGTAGGTGTCGCCGAAGAAGACCTTCGAGTACTCGTCGTAGGGGAAGGCGGCGAAGCCCGGGTAGGCGAGGAAATCGGAGGAGGTCCACTCCCAGACGTTGCCGACCCCTCGGAGGTGGGGCGCCGCCGCCTCCCACTCGAACTCGGTCGGCAGGCGCCTGCCGGACCAGCGGGCGAAGGCGTCCGCCTCGTGCCAGGAGACGTGGACCACCGGGCGCGACGGGTCGACCGCCGCGGTCAGGCCCATCGCGGTCCGAGCCCAACCGACGTCGTCCATGCGCTCCCAGTACATCGGCGCCTCCGCCCCGGTCTCCTCCATGTACCGGATGTACGCGGCGTTGGTGACCGGGGTTCGATCGATCTCGAAAGGGGCGAGGTCGACGGCGTGGCGGGGGCGCTCGTTGTCGTAGGCGAAGCCGCGGTCGGGGGCGCCGATCTCGTGGGCCCCGGCGGGGAAGCGGAGCGTGTCCGGGGCGACGTCGCCCCCGTCGACCGGCCGAGGCCCGAAGGCGTCCGGGTTCGCCTCGGCGGGCCGGTACGGCGCGTCCAGCATCTGGATCAGCTGCATCATCGTCTCCTGGTGCTGCAGCTCGTGGGCGACGAGCATCTCGTAGACGAAGCCTTCGCGCAGCAGCGGGTCCGCGGCGTCGCGGCCGATGTCGACCTCGTCGAGCACGGCGAGCGTCCGCTCGCGGACCTCCGCCATGTAGGCGCGCAGCTCGGCGTCGTGGAGGATCGGCAGCTCGCCCCGCTCGCGCCGCGGATTCTCGATCGCGTCGTAGTACCGGCCGAGCTCCCCGTGCAGCGGCGCCCGGCCGCCGACGGTCTGCACCAGCCAGAGCTCCTCGAAGTTCGCGATGTGGCCCAGGTCCCAGGCAAGCGGGCTGAGCAGCTCCGAATACACGCGGTTCAACAGCTCGTCGCCGAGGGGATGGATGAGCGTGATCGTGCGCGCCCGGGCCTCGGCCAGAAGCTCCGCGATCGACTGCCGGGTAGGTCGGGGAGACACCTCGGTGGCGATAGGACAACCCTAACGACCCGGCCCCATCGGCTTTCGGGACCGGCCTCGGATGGTTGGTGGGACGTCACGGCCCCTCCCCACCTCCACATCACCCCCACGACGACTGGTCACCTGTCCCCCCTCTGGGGTGGACAATTGACCAGTCGTGCACTTGTCCCCCTCATGGCGGGGACAAGTGCACGGACGTCCGTCCACCGATGTGGACCCGTGACGTTCCTCGCGGGACCGTGACGGAAGCCCGCACTCCCTCCCGTCCCTGTGACCGCTTCCCCACGGAACCGTCGCGTCCAACTCGGACGGCCGCCGCGCCCGCGAGCCCCGCCCCCGAACCACAGCCCGCCCCCACGCCGGGCCATGGAATCACCCATCTCAGCCGGTCCCCTCGGCCTCGGGGTCGCGCCAGACTTCCTTCAGCCAGGGTGGGCTGACGGCGAAGGTCGCGTGCTCGTCGGCGGCGATCGGCTCCAGTGGGATCAGGTGGACGCGGCGGCCGGGCGTGAAGCGGGTGCCGCGCGGCTCGCCGGTGGCGTTGCCGGCGTGGCTACCGCCGGAGACCAGCAGCAGGCGGGTCTCCGGGCCCCAGCCGTTGGGGTGGCGGACGTCGAGGTCTTCGGCGAGGTCGCTGAGGAAGCCGATGCCCGCGTCGGCGCCCCAGTCGAGGTCCTGCAGCGAGTAGTCGTAGCGGTCGTGGGCGGAGGCGCGCTCGTCGACCGAGCCGTCGGGGTCGACGCGAACCTGCACCGATTCCCAGTCGTCCCGGTGTTCGCCGGCCTCGCCGACGATCGGCATGCCGCGCAAGGTGGCCGAGTTCGCGTAATAGAGCCAGTACTGGAGGTAGAGCCGCCCCGCGCGCTCACCCGAGCAATCGTCCCCAGCCGCCTCGCTCTGCGCCCGCGCCGCGGCCCGGCAGTCGACCACATGGACGAAGGCGGTCACCGGCAGCCGCTCGTCGGTGCGGTGGACGAGGCCGTCGTCGGGCGCGTCGCCGCATCCGGTTTCGCGGCAGCGCCGGTAGTCGACCGGCACCGCCCGCGAGCCCGCCTCGAACCCGATCGTCGGCATGTGCCGCCGCACCAACCGCCCGACTTCGTCGCCGTAGGTGGCGATCAGGAGCGGCTCGTCCCCGCAGCCGTCGGCGAGCTCCGTCGCGCAGAGGATCCGCTGCGCCACCGACCGTGCCAGATCGACCCCGGACACCGCGACCCCGGTCGCCAATACCCCGACGAGCAGCAGGCAGACGACGCAGACCACCCCCACCCACTCGACCGTCCCCTGTCCCCGCTCGTCGCGCACGGACGATCAAGGCCCAGGCGGGGGCGGTCTCTCCCCCCTGCCAACTCGATAAGCGGCTACTTACCGATAATCGCGCCGAGCTGACTGCTGACCTCGGCGTAGAACTGGTCGCGGGTATCGTTGAGCTCCTTGAGCTCGTTCGGCCAGGCGACGGGAGCAACCGACTTGGCCTCACCCGCCTCCCGCAGCTCCGCGATGAGAATGGCCTGCTCTCTCTGCAGCTTCCGCAATGCCTCGTGAAGCTGACCGAGATCGAGATCGTCCAGGTTCACCTCGACCGACACCACTTCCGAGGCGTCCTGCACTTTTGCAGGAGAGCTTTTGCTCATAATCGGACTTTAGCCGAACTCGCGACGGACGTTCGGATTTCGCCTCCGCGTCAGCCGGGGTCCGCGCTCCCCGGTTCCTCGGGCGCCCGCCGAAGTTCGTCTTCCACGCGGTTGATCGCGGCAAACAGGATCGCGTTGATTTTCTCCTGATTTCCGAGAACTCGATCGACCCCTTCCGCGCGACCTTGGAGAGCCTGGCCCTTGGCGTCGAAATACTCCTTCGCCCCTTCGATCTGGGCGGCCGTGTCCTTTTCGAATTTGACCAATCGATCGACCGTCGTTTTGTTGCTTTCGCCCAGCTTCTCGGCGAAGCGGGCGCCCCTCATGCTGAGCTCGATAGGTAGTTCTCCTCCGGCGAGCGCCCGCACCAGCGGCACCAGCAGCAGGAGCGCCCCGTAGGAGAAGAGCAACGCGAGCTGCACGGCGAGGACGACGTGGCTGCCGAAGGCAAAGTCAGGGACTTCCGACTTCGAGGCGTGGAGCGAGACGAGCACCGCACTCACGGCGGCACAGACGAGGAGCACCGGGATGCCGAGGCGGACACCCGCGCGCTCGATCCGGCCGTCTTTTTCGTGCGCCGGGTGCGCCAGCGTTTCCGCCACTTTTCCGGCGGGGCTCAAGATCACGCGGATCGCGAGCGTCCCGACAAACACCGCCGGAGCGAAAGCGACCGCCGCCGCCCCGAGCAGGACCCAGCCGAGGACCTGTTCGCCGGGCAGCGAGACGAGCGCGACCGTCGCCAGGCCCCCGAGCAGACCGCTGAGCACAGCCGCGACCCTGGTCTGGTGGTCACTCCTGGACGCGGTCGCCGCGGCCGCGCCGATGCTTCCTCCGGCCGCGGCCGTGAGCATGACCAGGATGACCACGGGGGTGCTCGGGTCAGACAGGCCGACGGTCACTGCCGCGGCGACCAGAACGCATAGATAGCCGAAGATGGACAAAACAGTCTGGGTACTTTAAGCAATCATCCTGGCACGGGCGGCCCGGACGCCCCTTTGTCCGCCCCCTTGCCGAGACCGACGCCGGCGGGTCTAGGATCGGCGCGATGAGCTGGCGACAAACGATTTGGATTCCGATGATCGCGGTGGCGGCGTCGCTGCTCGGGACCGCTCCCGGCGCAAGCGCGGCGAAGGTCAGGAAGGCGACGACGCCGGCGCCCTTCTGCGCGAACCCGGGAACGAACTACCTGGCGCCGCTGCAGAAGCTGCAGCCGATCCCGGCGCTGCCGGAAGGCGGGGTGCTGAGGTACGCGCCGCCGGGGATGACCCTCGGGGCGACCGGGCCACAGGGGCTGCTCATCGGCGGCTCCAGCGTCGGCTTCCGGCTCACCAACTCGGCGCCGGAAGGGACGCCGACGAAGGTGCTGAAGTGGGTGGTGCTCGAGCGGCTGATCCGCCTGACCGCCAACGGGCACAAGCTGCATCCCTCGGGGTTGAAGCGAATCGACCTCAGGCAGCTGCCCGCGGGGAAGCACCGCGGTCTCACCTTCCCCCTCCCGTCGTCGCCCGCCGTCTACTCGGTCGAAGTGACGATCCAGAACCACCGCGGCAGGCTGCTCGGCCGCTACGGCGAGTACGTCCGCGTCGTCGATCGGATCGCCAACGCGGGGCTCGGCCTGGCGACGTACGACAACGTCGCGCCCGGCACCGCGCTCGAAGCCTGCTTCGAAAACCACGGCACGGCCTCGGTGCTCCCCGGCTCCTCGACCCTCGAACGCCTCGATGGCACGACCTGGAAGCCGGTGGACACGCCGACGACCTACTCGCTGAGCACCCGGACGCTGGGCCCGGGCGAAAGCGAAAAGCTCGGCATCCCGATCCCGCCCCGCGCCCTCCCGGGCCTCTACAAAGTGACCGTCACCGGGGCGACGGAACTGGGCGAACCGGCCACCGTCGCGGCCGAATTCGGCGTGCTGTGAACGTGGTGGGGCTGCGAGCCGCGCCTGGGGCGGGCGGCGGGGGCGGCCGTCCGAGTAGCGTCCGGCCTTCTCGGTGGCGGCCCTGGCAGGTTGTGGCCGCCACCGAGAAGGCCGGG
>DASZUH010000340.1:0-14406 GCA_035547715.1 Solirubrobacterales bacterium | reverse complement strand
ATGACGGCATCACGGATCTCGATCTCATGCAGATCTCCTGGGGGAGTGAGTGGCCAAGAAGCGCCCGTCGTCGATGCTCGGGCGCGGCCGCGGCGCGGCTGCACGGATGGTGCGTCAACCCCAAGACTCAGTCAGTTAACTCTGAGTGACTTTCCTGTGGCTTAGATGTGGCCGTACGGAGAAATACCAGTGAACTAGTAGTGAGACTGAGACGTACCTGCTAGATGAGGTGTCAGTAGAACCGGTACCAATCTCCAACCGGAATCGATACTCCACTGCAACTTCGCGCACGGACCGTCACCGCCAGGTGGTTGGTGCCAGGGCCCGGGCGTCGGCCTCGGGCTGTGGTTCGGGGCCGGGGTGGCCCGGGCCGCAACTCGGACGGCCGCGGCGGACGGCCATTCCGCTCGCACGAACCACAGCCCCCGGCCCGACGCCCGCCCCTGGCACCAACCACCTGGCGGTGATGGTCCGCACGTGAGGTTGTAGTGGAGTACCGATTCCGGTTGGAGATTGGTACCGGTTCCACTGACACCTCATCTAGCAGGTACGTCTCAGTCTCACTACTAGTTCACTGGTATTTCTCCGTACGGCCACATCTAAGCCACAGGAAAGTCACTCAGAGTTAACTGACTGAGTCTCGGGGTTGACGCACCATCCATGCAGCCGCTCCGCGGCCGCGCCCGAGCATCGACGACGGGCGCTTCTTGTCCACTCACTCCCCCAGGAGATCTGCATGAGATCGAGATCCGTGATGCCGTCATGGCTCACGATGTTCCTCATGGCGGTCGCCACGACCATGGCGATCGCCTTCGCTACAAGCCCCGCGGCCGATGCCGCCGAAGAAGGGCTGGCGCTGATCAACAAGACCGAGCCGCTCGGTCCCGGCGTCACCCTGCAACACATCAAAGCCGTCAACAAAGCCGGCTGGTACGACGAGCAAGTCCTCACGGTCGAACTCGAAAACAGCGCCGTCAGCACCGACCTGCTGACCCCCGGCAAGGTCGCCGCGGGCGGCCCGCTGAGCGAAGCCGCCGACAAGGCCGGCGCCGTCGCCGCCACCAACGGCGACTTCTTCGACATCGGCAACTCGAACGCCGCCGAAGGCGGCGAGGTGCAGGGCGGGAAGCTCGTCAAGAGCCCCGACTCGAGCCGCAACGCCGCCAACTCGTTCGGCGTCAGCAAATCCGGCCTCGCCCAGCTCGCCAACCTGGCGGTCACGGCGAACGCCGAATTTGGCGGCACGACCTACGCGGTCAAGACCGTCAACGCCGCCGACGGCGGCGGCCTGCCGGCCAACAGCATGGTCGCCTACACGCCGGAATGGGGCACCTACAGCCGCGCCCGCGGCTTCAGCGGTGTCGCCGCCGCCAACATCGCCGAAGTGCTGGTGGTCGAAGGCAAGGTCGCCTCGATCGACACCGCCGGCGCCCGCGAAGGCGAAATCCCGGCGGGCGGCTTCGCCCTCGTCGGCAAGGAAACCGCGGCCACCGCGCTGCGCACCCTGAACGTCGGCGACCCCGTGTCGCTCAGCTACGAACTCAGCAACGCCGCCGCGAAGGAACTCCGGTTCGCGATCGGCGACGGCGGCCAGATCGTCAAAGAAGGCAAAGTCGTCTCCGGGCTCGAAACGGCGATCGCGCCGCGCACCTCGGTCGGCTTCAAGGACGGCGGTCACACGCTCGTCCTCGCCACCTGGGACGGTCCCGGCGGGACCGGCAACGGCGGCATCGGCGTCAACGTCGAGGCCGAAGACATGGTCGCCCAGGGCGTCGAAACGGCCGTCAACCTCGATGGCGGCGGCTCGACCACGATGGTCGGCCGGGCGCTCGGCGACGAAAAGGTCACCGTCCGCAACAACCCGTCCGACGGCGATGAGCGCTCCGACCCGAACGGGATCGGCGTCTTCGTCGCCCCCGGCAACGGCCAGGTCGAAAACCTGATCGTCCACCCGGCGGCCGGCGACTACTCGATCTACGAATCGAACCGCGTCTTCCCGGGCATGCACCGCAGCCTGGTCGCGCGGGCGACCGACAACGACGAGAGCCCGGTTCCGCTCGCCGCGGGCGCGGTGGACTGGAGCTCGAGTGCGGGCAGCATCGACGAAGGCGTCCTCGCGGCGCCCGCCGACGCGAACGGCCCGATCACGGTCGAAGCCGCCGATGGCGGCGTCCACACCAGCGCCTCGGTCCGGGTCCTGAACCCGGTGCAGAAGCTGGAACTCTCCACCGAACGCCTCGCGATCGCCGAACCGATCGCCGCCGACGCGGACCTCGTCTCGGTCACCGGGCGCGACGACGAAGGCTATTCCGCCCCGATCGAGTTCGAGGACCTGAACCTGGAATACGACCACAGCGTGGTCGAAATCACCCCCCAGGAAGGGAAGCTGAAGATCACCCCGCTGGCCAACGCGGGCACGATCCTCGTCATCAAGGCGGGTGGGGCCACGGTCAAGCTGCCGATCACGGTCGGTGTCCAGACCGCCGTCCCCTACTCGTTCGAAAATGACGCGAACGTCCTCACCCACTGGAACAACAACAGCACCAGCACCACGACCCGCACCAAGGTCGCGGAAGGGTTGAAAGAGGAATTCGCCGCGATGCGGAACGTCGGCATCAGCGCCAACGGCACCGCCAACCGGATCAAGGTCGCGGGTCAGCCGCTGCGCATCCGGGTCAAACTGAAAACCTCGATCTCGGTCCCCAGCGGCCTGACGTACATGGGTTACTACGACGGCAACGGGGTCGCCAAAGGCATCTACGGCAACGCCCTCGAAGCCAACGCGAGCAAATGGCAGTACGCCGAATGGGCCCTGCCGTCCGACACGGTGTTCCCGATCACGATCTCCAGCTTCCAGGCGATCAACACCAACGTGGCCCAGCAGAAAGCGGGCTACATCATCATCAACCAGTTCGAAGCCGACGTACCGACCGAAATCGAACTCCCGGCCGAACCGCCGCTCGAAGAAGACCCGCTCATCTCCCCTGACGGTCAGCTTCCCGAAGGTGGCTCGGACTTCCAGTTCGCGACCCTCTCGGACGTACAGTTCACCTCCGAAAACCAGACCCTGAAGCAGGTGGCGACGACGGCGATCCACCGGATCCGCCAGACCGACCCGGACCTGATCGTCCTCAACGGGGACATCACCGACCGGGGCCTGCCGGCGGATCTCTCACTGGCTCGGGAAGTGCTCGAAGAAGCGGGCTGCGAAATCGTCCCGCCGACCGAAACCAAACCGGCCGACTACACGCCCGCACCGGGGGCCGAAAAAGTCCCCTGCTACTACGTGCCGGGCAACCATGAGTCCTACGGTGTCAACAACGTCCAGGAAACGCTGGCGCATTTCGAAGAACAGTTCGGCCGGCCCTACCGGTCCTTCGACCACAAGGGCACCCGGTTCATCCTGCTCGCCAGCTCCCTCGGGACGCTGCGCGGCACGAACTGGGAACAGATGCCGTTCTTCCGGCAGCAGCTCGAAGAGGCGGTCGAAGACCCGAGCGTGAAGAACGTGATGGTGTTCGCCCACCACCCGGTCGACGATCCGCTGTCGACCAAGGACAGTCAGCTCGGCGACCGCGAAGAAGTGGCGCTGATCGAGAAGATGCTGACCGAATTCCGCGAAAAGAGCGGTAAGGCGGCGGCGATGGTCGGCTCGCACGCCCAGATCGAGCACGTCGAGCGGGTCGAGGGCGTTCCCTACGTCGTCCTCACCTCCTCGGGCAAGGACCCGTACGGGACCCCGGACCGGGGCGGCTTCACCGGCTGGAGCGACTGGTCGATCGATCCGGAAGACAAACCCAGCCAACAGTGGCTGACCGCGAACGTCCACGCGTTCGCCCAGTCGATCACGCTCAACACCCCGGCCGCCGTCAAGGTCGGCGGCACCGGCCAGGTGAGCGGCAGCATCGTGCAGCCGGAGGGTGTGTCCACCGGCACCCGCGTGGTGCCGCTGCGTTACCCGATGTCGGTCGACTGGGGCGGCTCCGCCAACCTGGCCATCGGCAGCGGCGAAGCGGCGATCGAGGCGGCTCGCGAAGCCGGCAAGGTCGCCATCCTCGACCCGAGGACCAGGATCCTGACGGGCCTGCGTGAAGGCTCCGTCCAGGTGTCCGTGACCAACGACTCGATGCGGCCCTACACCGGCGAAGAATCGCTGGCGCCGATCACGACCGAGAAGACGATCGTGATCTCGGCCGCACCGAGGAACACCACCGTGCCGACGCTCGGCGGCGAAGGCAAGGTCGCCGCGCAGCTGACCTGCGGCGAAGGTGCGTGGTCGGGCTCACCGGCCCCGACGCTGACCTACGGTTGGCTCCGGGACGGCAACCCGATCGCCGGGGCCGAAGGCTCCACCTACACGGTGCGGGTCCCCGACGCCGGCCACCAGGTCGGTTGCGTGGTCACCGCCGGCAACGAAGCGGGCGAAGCGTCCGCGCAGTCGCCGACGATCACGATCGAAGCGGCCCCGAAAGGCTGCGTCGGTGAATCGATCGCCGGTGCGGGCTCCTCGCTGCAGGCGCCCGCGCAGCGCAACCTCTGGTCGCCGGCCTATGCCGCCCACTGTCCGGGCGGAGCGACGGTCGACTACCAGGGCAGCGGGTCCGGCCCGGCCCTGGCGGGCTGGGGCTTCGACGGCGGCGCCTTCGACGGCACGAAGGCGTTCATCGGTACCGACGAAGCGCCGACGTCCGCGCAGATCAAAGCGGCCGCGACGGCCGCCGGTTCGAACGTGCTGGTGATCCCGGTCGCCCAGACCGCGATCGGCATCGTCGTCAACGCGCCGGCCGGTTGCTCGATCGGCGAAATCACCAACAAGCAGCTCGAGTCGGTGATGCGCGGCAACATCAAGGTCTGGGGCAAGGTCCAGACCGCGAGCGGGGCAGGTTGCGCCAACGCCCCGATCACCCGCGTCGTCCGCGCCGAAGGCTCGGGCACGACGCACCAGTTCAAGCGGTACCTCTCGCTGATCAGTGAAGCCGCCCTGGCCTGCACGGAAGGCGGCGCGACCTGGAGGCAGCTGGAGGAAGACGGGGCCGGCGAACAGCCGAACACCGTCTGGCCGGAAAGTGGTGTCGCGGGCTGCTCGGCCAACGAGCTCAGCCCGGTCGTGACGGCCGCCGGAGGCACCGGCGTCGTCGAAAAGGTGAACGCCACCGTGGGTGCCGTCGGCTACGCGGCGCTGCCCGACATCGAAGCGACCAGGTCGGGTGACACCCACTGGGTGAAACTCCAGAACAACGGCGTCTCGAACAAGCTCTCCATCGCTCATATGGTGAGCCCGGTCGACGCGTCCGCGGACCTGGCCCAGTGCACCTCGACCGCCTACAACGTGCCGAAGAGCGCACGTTCGAACCAGGCGAGCCCGGCGAACGCCGACTGGTCCCAGGTGAGTGGGCTGAACACCAACATCGGCGCGGCGGATCCCTCCGCCTACCCGCTGTGCACGCTCACCTACGACATCGCCCTGACCGAATACTCGAAGGCCGGCTTCACCGTCGGCCAGGAGCAGACGGTCGCGGCCTACCTCGCCGGCGTGGTCACCGCCGACGAGGGCCAGGAAGCGCTGGAAGGGGGCAAGGCGTTCTACGCCCCGCTCCCGTCCACCGGCGCCATCGCCACCGACGTCCTCGCGGCGACGCGCCTGGCGGCGTTCCGGATCGGGTACTAGCACCACACCCGCTCACCCGATCAAGACGCGGTACCCGAGCGGCGCCCCTCCGGGGGCGCCGCTCGGCTTTTCGGCGGGCGGGCCGGTGGGCCGACGCGAGGCCCTCGGTAACGTTCCGGCGATGAGCGGGAGCCTCCGAATCGAGATCTGGTCCGACGTCGCCTGCCCCTGGTGCTACCTGGGGAAGCGACACCTCGAGGAGGCGCTGGCACGCTTCGACGGGGACGCCGAGATCGAGGTGATCTGGCGCTCCTTCCAGCTGCAGCCCGACGCGCCGCGCTTCGGCGAGCCGGGCGCGGGGGCCTCGACCCGCGAGTACCTGATCGAGGCGCGCGGCTACCCGCCCGACCAGCTCGCCGAGTCGCAGGCGCGGCTGACCGCGATGGCCGCGGCGGTGGGACTCGACTACCACCTCGACCTCGGCAAGGTCGCCAACACCTTCGACGCGCACGCCCTGCACCACGCGGCCGCCCGCCAGGGGCTCGGCGACCCGATGATCGAGCGGCTCTTCAAGGCCCAACACGTGGAAGGACTGCGGCTCGACGACCCGGCCGTGCTGACGGCGTTGGCCGCCGAGGTCGGGCTCGAGGGCGAGGCGGCGATCCCCACCGAGGAGGACCGCGCGGGCGTCCTGTCCGACCTCGAGGAAGCGCGCGGGATCGGCGTCAACGGCGTCCCGTTCTTCGTCTTCGACCGCCGCCTCGCGGTCTCCGGCGCGCAGCCGGCCGACGTGCTGCTCGGGGCGATCGGGCAGGCGCTCGGCGCCGACGCGCCCGCCTGAGCTACTCCGCCAGCGCCGCCACGATCTGCTCCGGCGTCGGCGGGCAGCCGGGGATGCGGACGTCGACCGGCAGCAGCTCCTCCAGCGGCTCGGCCAGCTCGCTCCCCAGGGCGAGCACGCCGCAGCCGAGCGCGCAGTCGCCGAGCGCGGCGACCCGCCGCGGCTCCGGCATCGCCGCGTAGGCGGCGAGGAGCGCGTCGCGCATCCGCGTCGTCACCGGGCCGGTGACGAGGAGGACGTCGGCGTGGCGAGGGGAGGCGACGATGTCGATGCCGAAGCGCTGCAGGTCGTAGTGCGGGCCGGCGGTCGCGGTCAGCTCGTGCTCGCAGGCGTTGCAGGAGCCGGCGTCGACGTGGCGGACCGCCAGCGAGTTGGCGCCGTGCCGAGGCGGCAGCGCGATCTCGCGGCGGACCCGGTCGAGGTGGCGCAGGAGGACGAACACGTCAGCTCACCTCAGCGGTCCACGCAGGCGTAACAGAGCTCGAAGCTCTTGTTGATCAGCGGGAAGTCGGGCAGCAGGTTGTCGGTCGCCGAGTGGGCAAGGGCGGGCCAGTTGGCGTAGGAGGCGGTGCGCAGGTGCAGGCGGGCGAGGCGGCCGTCGAGGAGCTCGACGGCGCAGACGGTCTCGCCGCGAGGGGACTCGACCCGGGCGACGCCGCGGCGGGTCCGGGCGCCGGTCGCGGGGACCCCTTCGCTCACGAACTGCGGGGAGGTTCGCTCAGGGGTCCCCTCGACCGACTTGCCGGCCGGGGCCGGGGACAGCGGCTCGCCCAGGAACGAATCCAGCAGCTCCAAGGTCACCGGCAGCTCCAGGCCGCGCATCTCAAGGCGGGCGGCGACGTCGCCGGTGGGCTCGGGCGGGAGGGCGGGCTCGAAGCTTGCCGGGTAGGCGAGGGCGGGGCTCGCGGTGCGGGTGTCGACGCGGAGGCCGCAGGCGCGGGCGGCGGGACCGACGGCGCCGAGGCGGATCGCGTCCTCGGGGGTGAGTTGGCCGACGCCGCCGAGGCGGGCCTGGACCGAGGCGGCGAAGCGGAGCTCGCGCCAGGCGAGCGCGGTGTCGGCGGCGAGGTCGCGCAGGACGGCGCGGGCGCGCTCGGCCGCCGCACCGTCGATCTCGACGGCCGACCCGCCGAGCGTGACCGTCCCGAACAGGAAGCGGTGGCCGGTGAGCTCCCGGTTCAGCCGCATCGCCCGCTCCTTCAGCGCGGCGAAGGCCATCGTCCCCGGGGCGAAGCCGACCCCGGCGCAGATCGCCGAGACGTCGTTCAGGTGGTTGTAGAGGCGCTCCAGCTCGAGCAGCACCGTGCGGGCGCGGCGCGCCTCGGGGTCGACGACGAGCCCGAGGGCCGCCTCGCAGGCCCCCGCGTAGGCGACCGAGTTGGCGACCGCGCAGGCGCCGCAGGCCCGCGCGGCGAAGGCCATCCCCTCCCCCGGGTCGGCGCCCTCGGCCGCCCGCTCGAGGCCGCGGTGCTTGTAGAAGAGGCGCGGGTCGATCAGGAGGATCCGCTCGCCGACGACGTGGAAGCGGAAGTGTCCCGACTCGATCACGCCCGCGTGGATCGGGCCGACGGCGACGTCGTAGGGGTCCTCGCCGATGACCGGCACGGTCCAGTCGGCCGGCGCCGCCGGGTGCTCGACCAGCGGCCGCAGCGGCTCGTGCCCGGCGAAGCCGAGTCCGTAGAGGTCGTGCGCCTCGCGCTCGTCCCAGCCCGCCGCGCCGACGAGGCCGACGATCGAGGGGACCTCTCCGGCGACCGCGGGGGTGCGCAGCGCCGTCGTCACCGCGCCCGCGGCGAAGAGCGCGGTCCACTCGAGCGCGCCGCTCGCCGCCGAGGCGTACCCGCCGCAGAAGCGGGCGCCCCGCTCGACCTCCTCCGCGCAGGCGGCGCGGAACTCGCTCGGCCTGATCGCCCTCTCCTCCAGCGCCTGCGCCGCGGGCGCCGCCGGCAGCGCGGGACTCACGCCGCACCTCGCATCAGCGCTTCGACCAGGCTCGATCCCGGCAGCTGGTAGGCGGCGACCGCGACCGCGACCAGCGCCACCGCGGCGACGCCGGCCAGCACCCCGACCGCCCGCGCCGAGCGCGGACTCGGACCCGTCCCGCCCCGTCGCCGCCCGCCCAGCAGCGCCTCGATCAGCGCGTGCGCGAGACCGAGGAAGCCGAGCGCCAGCAGCACCGCGGCGATCGCCGCGACCAGAAGCAGCCCCGCTTCCATCCCGCCGAGCAGCACCATCACCTCGGAGACGAAGAGCGGCGAGGGCGGCAACCCGGCGAGGGCGACGAGGCTGACCGCGGCGGCGACCGCGGTCGATGCGTTGGTGCGCGCCAGCCCCCGGGCGGGCAGCCGGGCCGCGCCGGGGTTCTGGCGCAGCAGCGGGATCGCGGTGTAGAAGCCGAGCGACTTGGCGATCCCGTGGCCGACCACGTGGACGACGACGCCGGCGATCGCCAGCGGCGTGCCGAAGCCGATCCCGAGGGCGAGGATGCCCATGTGCTCGAGGCTCGAGTAGGCGAGCAGGCGCTTCCACGGTTGCGGCCGCCAGAGGAAGGGGATCGCGATCGCCAGCGAGAGCAGCCCGAAGCCGAGGAAGAGCTGGCGCACCGCGCCACCGGAGAGCGCCGGACCCAGCGCCAGCTCGGTCCGCCAGGCGATCAGCAGCACGGTCGGCAGGAGCGCCGCCGAGAGCATCGCGCTGATCGGCGGCGGCGCCTCGCTGTGGGCGTCGGGCAGCCAGTTGTGGACCGGCGCCCAGCCGACCTTGGTGGCGAGGCCGACGATGATCAGGATGAAGGCGATCAGCGTCGTCTGCCGCGGCAGCCCGGGTGCGGCGTCGCTCAGCGCGCTCCAGTCGAGCCGCGCGAGCCCGCCGCCGCCGGGGCCGACGGCGACGAAGAGGACGACGATCCCGAAGAGCGCGATCGCCAGGCCGAGCGTGGTCAGCACGACGTACTTCCACCCCGCCTCGAGCGCCGCGCGTTTGCCGCTGTAGGCGACGAGCAGGGCCGAGGTGGCGGTCGAGGCCTCGACCAGGATCCAGGCCAGCGCCAGGTTGTCGACCAGCGGCAGCGCCAGCAGCACCGCCCAGAAGACGTGGAAGGCGGCGTAGTAGAAGACGTGCGAGCGGCGGGCGCCGATCCAGCCGCGGCCCGCGTGGCGCAGGTAGGCGGGCGAGACGAGCGCGCTGGCCAGGCCGACCACCGCGACCAGGGCGAGGAAGACGCCCGCCGCCGCGTCGAGCACGAACCAGCTGCCGCGCGCCGCCGGGTCGGGGGCATCGGCGATCGCGAGCCCGGCGAGGACGAGGGCGAGCGCCGCGGTCACCAGCGCGGCGGCGACGCTGAGGCGGTCGGCGGCGCGGGCGGTCGGCACGAGCGCGACCAGCGGCGCGGCGGCGAGCGGCACCGCGAGCATGGCGATGACGAGCGCCTCAGTCACGGAGCCCTCGCAGGAGGTCGACGTCGCTGCTGCCGACCTCCTCGTGGATCTTGCGGGTGAAGGCGACCGAGACGGTGACGACGAGCGCGAGGTCGAAGAGCACGCCGAGCTCGATCACCGAGGGCAGGCCGCCGGGCACGGCGACCGCGAGCAGGTAGACGCCGTTCTCGGCGACGATGCCGCCGACGATCTGCAGGATCGCGGGCCGGCGGGTGACGACGGTCGCGATTCCCAGGCACAGCAGCGCCACCGCCCCGTGTTCGGCGGCGCGGTCGCCGAGGCCGAGCGGCGGCAGCGCGGCGACCGCAATCGCGACCGCGATGCCGGCGATCACCAGCCGCGTCACCATCGCCGTCGCCGGGGCGACCAGGGCGGCCTCGCGCGAGTGCCGACGGGCGAGGACGAGGAGCGCCGGGAGGACGGCGGCGCGGACGAGGAGGATCGCCCCGGCGACCGCCATCCCGGTGCCGTCGCCGGAGTCGATCGAGAGCGCCTCGATCCCGAGCAGCAGCGCCTGCGCGCCGACCAGCGCGATCGCCAGGCTGCGGTGGCGCACGACCACGATCGCGAAACCGAGCACGACCAGGGCCGTCACCGCCGTCGCGCTCATCGTGAATCCTCGCGCTTCGCGCCCGGCGCGAAGGACCAGAGATGCACGCTTGGTCGCTCCGCGCTCATATCGACGCCCCCAGCAGCCCGGTGGCGAGGCCGACGAAGGCGAGCAGGCAGCCGCCCATCAGGAGGCCCGGGACGCGCAGGATCCGCATCTTCGCCTGCGTCGTCTCACTCAGCGCCAGGCCGGCGCAGAGGACGACGAGGCCGGCGGCGAGGTAGGCGAGCTGGGTGCCGAAGCCGCCCCAGTGGGGCAGGAAGAGGCCGGCGGCGAGCACCATCACGATCCAGTGGCGGGCGGCGGCGCTCCACTGCAAGAGCGCCAGGTCGCGGCCCGCGTACTCGAGCAGCGGCCCCTCGTGGATCATCGTCAGCTCGAGGTGGGTGTCGGGGTTGTCGATCGGCTGGCGGCCGGTCTCGACCAGCAGCACCAGGGCGAAGGCGGCGGCCCCGCACCAGTGCGCCGGTTCGCTCCACGGTCCCGAGCCGCCCGCCGCGCGGGCCATCGCCCCGAGCGCGGTGCCGCCCGCGGGGAGCGCGGCGAGGACGAGCGCGGCGAGCAGCAGCGCCTCGGCGAAGGCGGCGAAGGTGAGGTCGCGGCTCGACCCCATCAGGGCGAAGCCGGAGCCGCTGTCCCAGCTCGAGGCGGCGATCGCGAAGCGGGCGAGGGCGAGCAGGCCGACGAGGACGAGCGCGTCGTCGCCGAGGCCCCAGTTCGGGGCGACGCCGGCGATCGGCACCAGCAGCAGGGCGAGCGCGGTGGCCGCGGCGACCAGCGGCGGTGCCACCTGGTAGACGAAGGTGGTCGGCTGGGGGTCGGCGACGCTCTTGCCCCAGAGCTTGCGCAGGTCGCGGTAGGGCTGCAGCGGCGAGGGGCCGCGCCGTCCCTGCATCCGTGCCTTGGCGGCCTGGATCGTCCCCGGCAGGAGCGGCGCGAGCGCCACCCCGCCGAGCACCTGCACCGCGGCCGCGGCGGCGGTCGCCCCGCTCATCCGATCACCCCGGCGCGGACCGCCAGCAGGACGACGAGGAGCAGCACCAGCAGGTAGGCGGCGTAGGCGCGCACGCTGCCCGACTGGATGCGGCGGGCGAGGGCGGCGCCCTGCAGGGCGCGCCGGCGCGCCGGCCGGTAGAGGGCCGAGTCGAAGAGGTGCGGGACCTCGCCGCGGTAGGCGACCGAGCGCAGGACGCCGCCCTCCTCGGTCACCTCGATCTCGCGACGCGGCCGCAGGACCAGCTCGAGCACGAGCCGCACCGGCTTGGTGAAGCCCGCCGAGGTCCAGCCGAGCCGCGGGTCGATCCGCTGCCCGCAGGCCCAGGCCGGGACCGGCGCGGCGCGGCGCGAGCCGCGCGCCCACCAGAGCGCCGCGGTCACGGCGAGGACGCCGACGAGGAGCCAGGGCGCCGGGAAGGAGCCGGCGCCGGGGACGGAGATGATCGGGGCGGCGGCGAGCGATACGTGGTTCGGCGCGCTCGCGGCAAGCGACGGGAGGAGGAGGCCGGGGACGGCGCCGAGCGCGACGCAGCCCGCAGCGAGGGCGAGCGGCGCGGCGCGCATGCCGCCGCGGACCTCGGTCGCGGCAGCGACCTCGGGCCGGCGCGGCGCCCCGAGCAGCACCTGTCCCACCGCCTTGACGAAGCAGAAGAGCGCCAGCGCGGCGGTCGCGGCGAGCCCGACGGCAGCGATCATCCCGGCGATACCGAGGCCGAACGCGGGCCCGAAGGCGAGGTGGACGAGCGCCTGCAGCGTCAGCCACTCGGAGGCGAAGCCATTCAGCGGCGGCAGCCCGGCGATCGCCATCGCGCCGACGAGGAACGCCGCGCCGGTCCACGGCATCCGCCGCAGGAGGCCGCCGAGGCGGTCGAGGTCGAGCGGTCCGGCGGCCCGTTCGAAGCTGCCCGCGGCGAGGAAGAGGCAGGCCTTGACCAGCGCGTGGTTGACGACGTGCAGGAGCGCGGCGGCGAAGGCGATCGTCGCCCAGGTCGGGTCGCCCGCCCAGGCGAAGACCAGCGAGGCGCCGAGCCCGAGCGCGACGATGCCGACGTTCTCGATCGAGCTGAAGGCGAGCAGGCGCTTGAGGTCGTGCTGGAAGAGCGCGTAGAGGACGCCGCCGAGGGCCGAGAGCAGGCCGGCGGCGAGCAGCGCCAGGCCGGCCCAGAGCGGCACCGGCGCCGCCCATTCGAAGAGCACGCGGATGAGGCCGTAGAGCGCGACCTTCACCATCACCCCCGACATCAGCGCCGAGAAGTTGCTCGGCGCGACCGGGTGGGCGCGCGGCAGCCAGGAGTGGAGCGGCATCAGGCCCGCCTTGGTGCCGAAGCCGATCAGCGCCGCGACGAGGACGAGCGCCTCGGGGCCGGAGCCGTGGGCGGCGAGGGTGCCGGCGCCGGAGAGCGCGCCGTAGTGGGCGAGCGCGAGGACGCCGATCCAGACCCCGGCGCCGCCGACGTGGGTGACGGCGAGGTAGACGAAGACGGCGTTCCGCACCGGCGCGTCGTGCCCGCGGACGAGGATCGCGGCGGCCGGGGCGAGCGTCATCAGCTCCCAGCCGGCGAGGAAGAGCGAGGCGTCGCGGGCGGTCACGACCAGGCAGAGCGAGGCGACGAAGAGGCCGCCGAGGGCGGCCAGCGGGCGGGCGCCGCGGTGGCCGGGTAGGTAGTCGCGGGCGTAGAGCAGTGCGGCGAGCGCGGTCAGCGCGATCGTCGCGAGGAAGAAGCCGCTGAGGCGGTCGATCCCGAGCGCCGGTTCGATTCCGTCGTGGAAGCCGGACCCGATCGGCGCGGCGCCGAACAGCACCGCCGCGCCGGCGGCGCCGAGCAGGGCGACGCCGAGGGCCTGCAGCACCAGGGCGAGGTCGAGGCGGAGGCGAAGCAGCGGGGCGAGGGTGCCGAGCGCCAAGGCGACGGCGCCGGCGAGCGCCGGCAGGTCGGACGAGCTCAAGCCGGTTTACCTATCGCGATCGACTCGGGGCGGGCGACCGGCCTGCCCGCGGTGCTGCCGCCGGGCTCAACTCGCCCAGCATCGCGCTCGCTTCTTCGAGGTGCGACCCGATCACCTGCCGGGCGCTCTCCAGCAACTGGAACACGCGCGGGTCCCGCACGCCGTAGTAGACGCTGGTCCCCTCCCGCCGCGACTCCAGGATCCCCTGCCGCCGCATCGCCCCGAGGTGCTGAGAAGTCCCACTCGAATCGATCCCCAACTCTTTCTGGATCTCGCCGACGCTCATCTCCCCACCCCGCAGCAGCTCCACCACCCGCACCCGGGCCGGATGCCCGAGCGTGCGAAAGAAGTCAGCCTCCGCACGCCGCAGCGCGCGCTTCGGATCTTCGGGAGCTTGCGGTGAGGAGGAGGAGGAGGAGGTCGGCATCTAGGTCGAGGATATCTTAAAGGTTCTTAAGATTCAAATCTTGACCGTTGACGATTGGATGGCGGCGCAAGCCGGCGCCCGGGGCGGGGGCGGCCGTCCGAGGTGCGCCCGGCCTTCTCGGTGGCGGCCCTGGCAGGTTGTGGCCGCCACCGAGAAGGCCGGGTGTGTGGGGAGTGAGGAGGGTTCGTGACGGGAGCCGGGGCGAGGCGCGTGTTCCTCCACGAAGCGCGCGGGTCCCGTGACGAAGACGCCGGGAACGTCCCAGATCCTCATCCGCCCAGATCACGATGCATGTTTTGACCCTGCCATGGCAGGGTCAAAACATGCAGCGCGTCCCCGGCCGATGTGGAACCGTGACGGAAGGGTGGAGTTCCTCCCGAACCCTTCACCTTCCCTGCGGAACCCTCACGTCCCGGGCGTCTCGTGGCAAGCGGGCAACCTGCCAGGGCCGCCACGAGACGCCCGGGACGCACCTCGGACGGCCGCGGCGGTCGCGAGTCGTCGCCGGGCGCCAGCCGGCCCCGGCCGCGAATCTAAACC
>DASZUH010000339.1:0-6039 GCA_035547715.1 Solirubrobacterales bacterium | reverse complement strand
CTCCTCGGGGATCCCGAGCAGCTTCGGCAGGGAGACCAGCTCCTTGACCAGGGCGATGATGTCGTCGTGGGTGAGCACCCGCGTCTCGAGGTCGATGTCGAGATCGAGGCGGGCGTTCAGCTTGTAGCGGCCGACCCGGGTGAGGTCGTAGCGCTTCGGATCGAAGAACAGCTGGTCGAGCAGGCCGCGGGCGGCGTCGACGCTCGGCGGCTCGCCCGGACGCTGTTTTTTGAACAGCTCGACCAGGGCGCCCTCTTCCGTCCTGGTGGCCTCGCTGTCGGCTTCGATCGTGTGCCGGATGTAGATCGAGTTGTCGAAGAGGTCGAGGAGTTTCTGGTCCTCGACGTAGCCCATCGCGCGCAGCAGGACCGTGACCGGAAGTTTCCGCTTGCGGTCGATCCGCACGAAGACTTTGCCTTTTTTGTCGACTTCGAGCTCGAGCCAGGAGCCGCGGGCCGGCATCAGGTTGGCGATGAAGACCTGCTTCTCCGGATCCTTCGGGGCCATCACGTAGGCGCCCGGGGAGCGGACGAGCTGGGTGACGACGACGCGCTCGGTGCCGTTGATGATGAAGGTGCCGCGCTCGGTCATCCACGGGAAGTCGCCCATGAAGACGGCCTGCTCGCGGATCTCGCCGGTCTCCTTGTTCTGGAAGGCGACGGTCGCGGTCAGCGGCCGCGAGTAGGTCATGTCCTTCTCGCGACACTCCTCAATAGAGTGCGGCGGCTCCTCGAATTTGAACTCGCCGAAGACGATCTGGAGGTTCCCCGTGTAGTCCTCGATCGGGGAGATGTCGTTGATCGTCTCGCGGAGGCCACCGTTCACCGGATCGGTCAGTTCCTCGAAGGAACGACGCTGGATATCGATGAGATGTGGGACTTCGAGAGGGTTTTCTAGGCGGGAAAAGCTCCTGCGGGTAACTGGGGCAGCGTTGGAACGTGCCAAGACGGCGACTCCTCGGACGGTCAGAGGGACTGAGAAAAGGGCCCGCGGGCGGGCAGGCGTACTCGGAAAAGCGCGCGACCGGGGAAGATACCACGCGGCCTTCCCCGGTCACAAGTTTGGCTCTGCGACTGGCTTCAGTCGCGAGCCGCGCGTCTGGCGGCTATTTCAGCTCGACCGTCGCGCCGGCCTCCTCGAGTTCGGCTTTCAGTTTCTCGGCCTCGTCGCGGTCGACACCCTCTTTGACCGGGCCCGGCGCGGCGTCGACGACGGCCTTCGCCTCTTTCAGGCCCAGGCCGGTCGCGTTGCGGACGACTTTGATGACCGGGACTTTCTGGCCACCGACCTCGGTGATCACGACGTCGACGGTCGAGGACTCTTCCGCGCCCCCGGCCTCCTCGCCGCCACCGCCGGCCACGGCGGCCGGAGCGGCGGCCGCGACGGCGGTCGCGGAGACGCCGAACTCCTCCTCGAGGGCTTTGATCCGCTCGGAGAGCTCGAGAACCGAGATGCCTTTCAGCTCCTCGATCCACTCAGCAGTTGAAGTTGCCATGTTGGTCCTTACCCCTCTTGGTCGTTTGAATCTTGGGAAGTGCTGTCATCGCCCGCCTCGGCCTCGGCGGCGGGCTGGTCCTCGGCGGGAGCCTCGGCCTCGGCAGCCGGCTCCTCGGTCGAAGTCTCCTCGGCGGCCGGCGCCTCGGCCTCGGCCGTCGAAGTCTCCTCGGCGGCGGGGGCCTCGGCCTCGGCGGGCTCGGGCGCGGCGGCCGGAGCGGTGCCGGTGACGAGCCCCTGGTCGGCGATCTGGCCGAGCTGCGAGGCGAGCCCCTGGATCAGCGCGTTCAGGCCGCGGACGATTCCGGTCAGCGGGCTGGCGACGATGCCGGCGAACTGGCCGACCAGGACTTCGCGGGAGGGCAGGCGGGCGATCGATTTGAAGCCCGCCTCGTCGAGCACGACTTCGCCCATCAGGCCGCCCTTGAAGGTGAGGACGTCGTGCTCTTTGTTGAAGCTGGTGATCGCTTTCGCGGCGGCGGCGGTGTCGCCGCGGACGAAGGTCAGCGCGGTCGGGCCGATGAGCAGATCGGCGAGCCGGTCCTCCCCCACCTGCGTCGCGGCGAGCTTGGTGAGGCGGTTCTTGACGACGCGGAAGCTCGAGTCGGTCTCACGCAGTTTGCTGCGGAGCTCGGCGGCCTGCGGAACGCTGATCCCGCGGTAGTCGACGGCAAAGATCGCTTCGGCGCCCTCGATCTGGGCGGCGATCTCCTGGATGGTTGCTGACTTTTCCTCGCGGTTCATCGTCTCTCCTGCACCGGGCTTGATGGCTGTCGCCAGGCCGGTGGTCTTAGGTGGGCGGCGACGCAGTGTAGAGCAAACGCGCTACCTGCGTCCTCCGCCGCTGCTATGCGGTTTCGGTTACGCGGCCGAGTCGGACTCGGCGCCTGCGGCGGCGCCGACCAGCTCGCGGTCGACGGCTTTGGTGGTGTCGACGCGGATGCCCGGGCCCATCGTCGTCGCCAGGGTCGCCGAGCGGATGTATTTGCCTTTGCTCGACGACGGTTTGGCGCGGACGATCTCGTCCATCACGGCCTGGTAGTTGTCGAGCAGCTGGTCGTCGGGGAAGCTCGCCTTGCCGATCGCCATGTGCACGATCGCCTGGCGGTCGGTGCGGTATTCGACTTTGCCCGACTTCGACTCGGCGACGGCTTTTTCGATGTCTTCGGTGACGGTGCCGACGCGCGGGTTCGGCATCTTGCCCTGCGGGCCGAGGATGCGGCCGAGCTGCCCGACCACCGGCATCATGTCCGGGGTCGCGAGGGCCACGTCGAAGTCGGTGAAGCCGGCCTGGACTTTCTCGGCCAGGTCCTGGGCACCGACGAAGTCGGCCCCGGCGGCTTCCGCGTCGCGCGCCTTGGCGCCCTGGGCGAAGACCGCGATCGTCACTTCTTTGCCCAGCCCGTGCGGGAGGGCGAGGGTGCCGCGCAGCTGTTCGTCGGCGTGACGGACGTTGACGCCGAGCAGCACGTGCAGCTCGACCGTCTCGTCGAACTTGGCGCTGGCGGTCTGCTTGATCAGGGCGATCGCCTCGGCCGGCGGGTAGAGCCGGTCGCGCTGGACCTTCTGGTGCTGCATGCGGAAGCGTTTGCCGTGGGCCATCGGAGGACTCCTATTTGACGTCGACGCCCATCGAGCGGGCGGTCCCGGCGATGATCTTCGAGGCGGCGTCGAGGTCGTTGGCGTTGAGGTCGGGCATCTTGCGTTCGGCGATTTCGCGGATCTGCTCCGGCGTGATCGTCCCGACTTTGTTGATGTGGGGCTCGCCGGAGCCCTTCGGGATCCGGATCTTCTCCTTGATCAGCACCGCGGCGGGCGGCGTCTTGGTGATGAAGGTGAAGGAACGGTCCTCGTAGACCGTGATTTCCACCGGGATGATCGTGCCGCCTTCACCCTGCGTCTGGGCGTTGAAGGCTTTGCAGAAATCCATGATGTTGACGCCGTGCTGACCGAGCGCGGGGCCGACCGGCGGCGCCGGGTTGGCGTTGCCCGCCTGGATCTGCAGCTTGATGACGGTGAGGACTTTTTTGGCCATGAGGGGTTCGGGAGGGTAGCGGGTTCGGGCTTCTTAGATCTTCTTCACCTGGTCGTAACCCACCTCGACGGGGGTCTCGCGACCGAAGATCGAGACGAGCACTTTCAGTTTGGCGCCGTCCTCGTTGATCTCGGCGATCTCACCGGAGAAGTCGGACAGCGGGCCGGAGATGACTTTGACGGATTCGCCGATCGCGAACTGCGCCTGGGTGCGCGGGCGCTCGGCGGTCTCGCGGTGGAGGAGGCGGTCGACCTCCGGTTTCGAGAGCGGCACCGGCTTGTTCCGCTCGGCGCCGACGAAGCCGGTCACCCCGGGCGTGTTTTTCACCAGGCTCCAGGCGTCGTCGGTCATCTCCATGTTGACCAGGACGTAGCCGGGCATCGTCCGTTTCTCCTGGGTCACTTTCTGACCGTCCTTGACCTCGGAGACCTGCTCGGTGGGGACGACGACCTGCCGCACGTTGCGGTTCTGGCTCATCGTTTGCACGCGGTGCTCAAGGTTGTGCTTGACCTTGTTCTCGTGCCCGGAATAGGTGTTGATCACGTACCAGCGAAACATCTGATTGGGAAGCTTTCTTGTTGTTTAGAGGATCTGCTTGACAAGCCAGTTGAAGAGGGAATCCAGGGCGCCGAGATAGGCCGCGGCGACGGCGACGAAGATGATCGTCACGGCGGTCGCCTGGACCAGGGTCTCGCGGTCGGGCCACTGGACTTTCTTCAGCTCTGCCCAGCAGGAAAGCAGGAAACCGATGACGCCGCCGCGCGGGCCGGCCTGTCGTTCGGTCTGGGCTTTTTTCTGCTGCCTGGCAAGTTGGTCGCGCTCGCGACGTTTCTGCTCGTCGCGCTGTCGCCGCTCCACCTGTTTGGCGGCTTTCGCCTCGGCGCGCCGTTCCGAGCGCGAAGGCTGGTGCGGCGCGTCGGGCGTCTCCAGGTCGGCCTCGTCGGCGCCCGCCGCGATCCCGGCCTCGACGGCCTCGACCTCGGCGACCTCGCCGGAGACTCCGATCTGGGTGTCGTGCTGCGCCCGCGACTCAGCGCGGCGCTCGGAGCCGGAGCGTTTCTGCTCCTCGGCTTCGCGAGCGCGGCGTTCAGCCTTGCGCTGTGCGCGGGTTTTCGCCATGGACCTCTACCGGGTCTCTTTGTGCGGGGTGTGGTGCCCGCACCAGCGACAGAACTTACGCAGCTCGACACGGTCGGGCGAGTTACGCCGCGACTTGTTGGTCTGATAATTGCGCCGCTTGCAGTCCTCGCAAGCCAGCGTCACCGCGATGCGGACATCTCCGCGAGCCATCTGTCCCCTCAACAAGTTCCGTGCCCGAAGGCACTCGTTACAAAGGAAAACCCCGGGCCGAAGCGCGAGGCTGAGAGAAGAATAGCGAGTGCGCGAGGCTTGGGTGGAGAGGGACTGAGCGGCGGCGCTCAGCCCGCGGCGCGGGACGCCGATTTGACCTGCGTCGCGATCAGATTGGCGTACCTGGCCGCCGCCCCGCCCGGCGCCGAGCAGGACAGCGTCGCGTTGCCGGCACCGCCGAGGCTGCGGACTTCGGTGAGACTCAGCGTCGTCGGCAGGCCGGCTTCGACCTGCCCCACCGCTTCGCTCCCGCCGCCGCCGTTCAGCGTGCAGGTGACGGCGGTCGGCACCGCGCTTTCGACGACGACCCCGGCGCTGACGACGTAGGCGCCCGGGGCGAGGTTCTGGGCGACGACGGTGCTGCCCGCCGCTTCGATCGGTTTCCCTTTGGCGACAACTTCGAAGGCCGGGCCGGTGCCGTCCGCGCCCGGTGCGCCGGCGTTACCCTGCGCGCCTTTGGCCCCGGTCGCGCCTTTCGGGCCCTGCTTGCCGGTCTTGCCCTGCGGACCCTGGGGACCGGCCGGGCCGCGGTTGCCCCGCAGCTGCTGACGGGTCCGCCTGGCGATTTTGCCCGCGGTCACCGCTTCCCTGCGGATCTGGTTCGTGCCGACCGAGTTCCTCGGCAACTGCGTCGCCGCGTAGGCCGCGCCGCCGAGGGCGAGGAAGAGCGCGACCGAGGCGGCGATGTTGGCGTAGGTGAGGTGACGGCGCAGGAAGGCGATGAGGACAAGGTACCCGGGTTGGTGGACCGAACGAGGATGGGGTTCGGGGCGGGGCTCGGGGCGCGCGGTTCGGGGCCGGGGTGGCCGTCCGAGATGCGTCCCGGGCGTCTCGTGGCGCCCCCGGCAGGTGGTGGCCGCCACGAGACGCCCGGGACGTGGGGGTACCGTGGGGAAGGCGGCACAGGGACGGGAGGAACTCCGGGCTCCCGTCACCCTTCGTCCCGATTCGTCACCGCTCCTCATGGGTTCGGTCACGTGGACCCGCCCCCGAGAGGGCGCGGTCGACCTAACCGGCGCCATGGGTGGGTTAGGTCGACCACGCGATCGGGATCGTTGAGGAAGACGGAACGGAGCGTGACGTTCCGGGCGTCTTCGTGACGCGACCGCACCTCCGGGCCTTCTCGGGCCGGCGGTCGGGGTCCGAGACCCCCTCCGGTC
>DASZUH010000338.1:0-8537 GCA_035547715.1 Solirubrobacterales bacterium | reverse complement strand
GGCCCGTCAACCGGGGAGGTGGAGGGGGGGCCAGGTGGTGAGGTCGCTCAGGTCGAGATGGGGGAGGGTGAGGACGGGGACGCCGCTGAGGTTGGCGACGGTCTCGCGGTTGTCGGACTCGATCGTGGTCGGTTCCTCCGGCCAGGGGGTGAGGACGATCGCGGCGACCTTCAGGCCGACCGAGCGGGCGGAGTCGACGGTCAGCATCGTGTGGTTGATCGTCCCCAGGCCCGGCGGGGCGACGACGACGAGCGGGTAGCCGAGCTCCACGGCGAGGCCGCGCACGTTCCAGGTCGGGGTGAGCGGGACGAGCAGGCCGCCGACGCCCTCGCAGACGATGAAGTCGGCGCCCGCCGCCGCCTCGCGGGCGGCCCGGACGAGGCCGTCGGGATCGAGCTCCTCACCGGCCAGCCCCGCCGCCAGGTGCGGCGACATCGGCGGGTCGTAGCGGTAGGGGGCGATCTCGGCGTCGCTCTGCGAGGAGCGCGCGGCGAGGCGGAGCAGGGCCTGGTCGGGGAGGCCGACGGCGGAGCCGCCGCCCGTCGATGCGGCGGCCGCCTCGCGCGCGGCGCCCTCCTCGTAGCCCGGAAACTCATCCATCCCGGTCACACACGGCTTGAAGACCGCGACGCGCTTTCCCTCGTTCGCCGGCGTCCGCGCCAGTGCCGCGGCGACGACCGTCTTGCCGACCTCGGTGCCGGTCCCGGTGACGAAGACGCCGGGCGTCCGCGCCGGCGGGCCCGCCGCCTCCGCGCCGATCTCGACGCTCAGCGGCGCCAGTTTCCACTGTCCGCGCGTGATCCCCATCAGCCGGCCAGGGTGGGGGCCTTCAGCAGGCCGATCTCGCGGGCCGCCTCACCGACCTCGCGCGCGGCGCGGCGCAGGTCCGCGGGGTCGTGCGTCGCCATCACCGTGAAGCGCAGCCGCGAGGAGCCCTCCGGCACCGTCGGCGGGCGGATCCCCTGGGCGAAGACGCCGCGTTCGAGGGCGCGCTCGCAGAGCGCCATCGTCGGCTCGGCCTCGCCGATCTCGATCGGCACGATCTGGGTGGTCGAGGCGCCCGTGAGGAATCCCTCCGCCGCCAGCCCCTCGCGCAGGATCCGCGCGTTCGCCATCAGGCGATCGACCCGCTCCGGCTCGGCCTCGAGGATGCCGAGCGCCGCCCGCGCGGCGCCGACGATCGGCGGCGCCGGGGCGGTCGAGAAGATGAAGGGCCGCGCCCGGTTGACCAGGTAGTCGACGGTCTCCTCGTCGGCGCAGACGTAGGCGCCGTAGGAGCCGAGCGCCTTGCCCATCGTCCCCATCACCACGTCGACCTCGCCGGAGAGCCCCGCCGCCGCGACCGCCCCGCGGCCGCCCGGCCCGAGCGCGCCGGTCGCGTGCGCCTCGTCGACCATCAGCCGTGCCCCGTACCGGCGCGCCAGCTCCAGCAGCTCCGCCAGCGGGGCGACGTCGCCGTCCATCGAGAAGATCCCGTCGGTGACGATCAGCGCCGGCTTCCCGGCCGCGCCCCGCAGCAGGCTCTCCAGGTGCCGGGCGTCGTTGTGGCGGTAGATCGCGGTCTCGGCCCGCGCCAGCCGGCAGCCGTCGATGATCGAGGCGTGGTTCAGCTCGTCTGAGAAGACGACCTCGCCGGGGCCCGCGAGCGCCGCGATCGTCCCCGTGTTGGCGAGGTAGCCGGAGCCGAAGAGGAGGGCGCGGTCGTAGCCCTTGAAGGCGGCGAGGGCGGCCTCGAGCTCCCGGTGTGGCGTCATCGTGCCGCTGATCAACCGCGAGGCGCCCGCCCCGGCCCCCCAGCGCAGCGCCGCCGCGGCGGCGGCCTCCCGCACCCGCTCCTCCGCGGCGAGCCCGAGGTAGTCGTTCGAGCAGAGCAGCAGCACCTCGCGCCCGGAGAGCGTCACGCGCGGGCCCTGCGGCCCCTCGATCAGGCGCAGCCGGCGGTGGAGGCCGCGCTCGCGCAGCTCCTCGAGGCGGGCGGCGATGTCGGTCACCGCCGCTCCCCTCAGGCCGCGGTCGGGTACGACGGGCTCCGCTCGCCCTTCTTGACGACCCGCAGTTGCGTCGAGGGATCCCACATCGGCGCCTCCTCCCGGCGGTCGATCAGTGCCTCCATCGGCGTCCGCGGCGACTCGCCCTCGAGCCAACCCGAGCGGTTGTCGGGGCGGGGGTTCGCGCCGTTGTCGGGCTGGCGGGCGACGTTCAGCCCGAGCTCCTCGAACATCGCCCGGTCCGCCGCCGGCTCGGCCCCCAGCGTGGTGAGGAAGTTCCCCATCATCACCCCGTTCAGGCCGGCCTTGACCGCCATCTGGTGCAGGTCGCCGAGGTTCTCGACCCGGCCGCCGCAGAGGCGGAAGAGCGCCCCGGGGATGATCAGCCGGAAGATCGCGATCCACTTCACGACCTCGATCGGCTCCATCACCTCGCGGTCGCCGAATTTGGTCCCCGCCTTGGGGATCAGCAGGTTGATCGGCACCGAGGTCGGGTTGATCTCGGCCAGCTCGAAGGCCATCTCGACCCGCTGCTCCTCGGTCTCGCCGAGGTTCAGGATCCCGCCGACGCAGGTCTCGAGGCCTGCCTCCTTGACCGCGCGGATCGTCCGCAGGCGCCCCTCGTAGCGGACCGTGGTGGAGACCTCCGGGTAGTAGCTCTTCGCCGACTCGACGTTGTGGTGGACGCGCTGGATGCCCGCGTCCTTCAGCGCCTTCGCCCGCTCCGCCGACATGTGGCCGATCGAGGCGCAGCGCTTCAGGTTCGTCTTCTCGGCGACCAGTTCGGCGCCTTCGAGGATCTTCTGGAAGTCCCTTTTCGAGAGCCCCTGGCCCTGGGTGACCATGCAGAACCGGTGCGCGCCCGCGGCCTCGGCCGCCCTCGCGTGCTCGAGGATCTGCTCGGGCTCCATCATCGCGTGCATCACGGTGTCGGCGTCGGCGTAGCGCGACTGGGCACAGAAGCCGCAGTCCTCGGCGCAGCCGCCCGACTTGGCGTTGACCAGGGAGCACATGTCGGTGGAGTCACCGAAGGTCTCCACCCGGGAGGCCCAGGCGCGCTCGACCAGGGCGTCGATCTCGGCGCGGTCGGTGAGTTCGCCGAGGGCGAGGGCTTCTGCGGGGGTGATGAGAGGCTGCATGGGCGTTCCTTTCCGGGATCCGACCGAATCAAGGCTATGACGCGGGGCGGATCCGTGCGGCCTGGTTACCATCGGTGCATGCAGAGGTCACGGGCGCGGCGCCGGCGGCTTGCCCTCGGGACCTTGGCTCTGCTGGCCGTTGCGGGCTTCGCCGTGGGCGCGATCGTCGGCGGCGGCTCGGGGGGCTCCGGGACCGGCGGTTCGGGGGACGCTCGATCGGGGGGATCGGGCGGCGGCCCGTCCCCGGCCGAAGGCGATGAACCCAGGCCGTCGCTCGCCGGGCGACTGACGCCGGCGCAGCTGGCCGGCGAGCGGATCGTGGTCGGGATCGACGGGACCGGGCTGACGAAGGGGCTCCGCCACGCGATCCACATCGGCCAGGTCGCCGGCGTCGTCCTCTTCGAAGCCGACTTCCCCAGCCGCGCCGCGGGCCGCGAACTGATCGCCGCGCTGCAGGCGGTCCCCCGCCCGCGGCTCCTCCGCCGGCTGCCCCTGCTGGTGATGACCGACCAGGAGGGCGGCGAGGTGAAGCGGGTCGACGGGCCGCCGGAAACCTCGGCGGCGGTGATGGGCGCCGAGGGCCCGGCCTACTCGCGGCAGCAGGGTCGCGCGACCGCCGCCAATCTGAGGTCGCTCGGCGTGAACGTCGACCTCGCCCCGGTCCTCGACGTCGGCCGTCCGGGTGGGGTGATCGCCGACACCGAACGTGCCTTCGGCGAAACGGCGACGACCGTCGCCCGGACCGCGGTCCCCTTCGCCCGCGGCCTCGAAGAAGGCGGCGTCGCCGCCACCGCCAAGCACTTCCCGGGCCTCGGGGCGGCGACCGAAAACACCGACTTCGAAGCCCAGCGCCTCACCCTGTCGAAGGGCGAATTGCGGCGCGTGGACGAGGCCCCCTACCGTGCCTTCATCGCCGCGGGCGGCAAGCTCGTGATGCTCTCGACCGCGATCTACCCGGCCTTCTCGAACCGCCCCGCCGCCTTCACCCGGCGGATCGCGACCGGCGAGCTGCGCGGCCGTCTCGGCTTCCGCGGCGTGACGATCACCGACAGCCTCGGCAGCGCCGCCGTCGCCGAATTCGGCGGGCAACGCGAAGCGGCGGTCGACGGCGCCGCCGCCGGCGACGACCTGCTGCTCTTCGACGACCTGCCGAGCGCCCTGGCCGGCCACGAGGCGCTGGTGAAGCAGCTCCACAAAGGGGCGCTCGGCCGCGCCCCGTTCCTCGCCGCCGTCGGCCGCGTCCTGCGACTGCGGCGCGGTTTGCCGGGTTAGGCACCTGGTTCCGGGCGGCGGCCGAGACGGCCGGGTCCCGTTCCGCTCGGGGCGCCAGCTGGGGTCGGCCCGCCCCTCGCGCCCTAGCGCCGACTGCCGGGCGCGGTCTCCCGGATCGCGTCGGGGTGGAAGACGCGGAAGCCGTCGCCGCCGGCGTCCTTGGCCGCGTACATCGCCGTGTCGGCCTCGGAGACCAGCGTCGCGTAGCTCATCATCGAGCCGACCCCGCCGAAGGTGGCGACGCCGACGCTGCAGGTGACCGACTCGATCTCCTCCTCGTCGGGCCGGTGGTCGCGGACCGCCTCGACGATCGCCTCGGCGACCACGTTCGCCTCGTCGGGCCGGCAGCTCGGCAGCGCGATCGCGAACTCGTCGCCGCCGAGTCGTCCCAGGATGTCGCCCTCGCGGGTGCGCTTGCGCAGTACCGCCGCGACCTCGCGGATCAGCTTGTCGCCAGCCGGGTGGCCGTAGGAGTCGTTGACGCTCTTGAAGCGGTCGAGGTCGAGCATCAGCAGCGCCCCGGTGGTGCCGTCGCGACGCGAGCGCGCCATCGCCGCCCGCACCTCCTCCTCGAAGCGTCGCCGCGTCCGCAGCCCGCTCAGCGAGTCTTCGTCGGCCTCGCGCTGCAGTTGGCGCATCCGCTCCTCGCGGCTCCACACCCAGATCAGCGAGCCGAGCACCGCCGCCAGGGCCAGCCCGGCCGCGCCGAAGAGGATCGGCAGGCTGCTGTCGGGTCGGTTGGGATCGCGGACGACCAGAAGCCAGGTGTGGTCGGCGATCTGGAACGGCGCCGCGGCGGCGTCTTCGAGTTGCCCCTCCGGACCGATCACCGTCCGATCGGCGACGTCGAACTGGGTCGTGACGTCGTCGGGCAGCGAGGCGACCGCGGCGGCGGCGAGGTTCTTGAGCAGGAAGCTGCCGGCGGCCCAGCCGACCAGCGCGCGGCGGCGCTCCGCCGGGGTCGCGGTCGGCGCCCCGTCGCGGTAGACCGCGCGGAAGACGTTGATCCCCTCGCCGCCGAGCGGCAGCGAGATCACCGGCGTCGCGGTCGCCCTGCCGTCGTTCGCCGCACGCCGCAGGTAGGGCGCGCGCTCGGGTTCGGAGGCGACGTTGAAGCCGATCGCCTGCGAGGCGAAGCCTTCGTGCTTGGTGGCGCGGTAGGTCAGCGGGTAGTAGACCGCCGCCGGTTTGGCTCTGACGAATTTTCCGGCGGCGTTTTTTTCGACGATCGGGAAGCCGTGGACCCGTTCGTATCGCGCCCGTTCGGCGGCGTGGACGACGTCGATGAAGGCCGCCGCCTGGAGGATTTCTTCCTTCACCAGGGACTGCCCGACGATCGCGAACTCGTGCTTGGAGAGGTTCCCGTCGGCCTTGATGAAGGAGGCCGCGGAGGCGAGCTCGCCGACGGTGAGGGCGCCGACGGACTGGGCCTGCCGCGCCGCCCGCAGCGCCTCTTCGTGCTGGCGCGTGTGGAATTCGCCGTCGTCGTGGTTGTAGACGAGGATCGAGCCCACCACGGCGCCCGCCCCGACGACGATCGCGGCGAACAGTCCGATCCAGAAGCGCAGGCGCATGGGCCTATCTTCGGCAATGGGAGCGGGAACATTCGCCCTGGGTGCCCCGTTGCTGCCGCAAATTAAGTAAGGGAACGGGGCGATTAGTCGGGGATCGCGTGCAGCGACTCCCACAGATAGAGCATCGCCAGGGTCCGGTTGGGTCGCCAGGCCTCGGCGCGCTCCTCGACCTCGGTCGGCGTCGGCATCGCCGCCAGGCCGTACTCGATCATGATCGCCCTGCGGATCCCGAGGTCGCCGCCGGAGATCACGTCGGGGCGGCCGAGGTGGAAGGCGAGGAAGATCTCCGCCGTCCAGCGGCCGAGGCCGCGCACCGCGGTGATCTCGGCGATCACCTCCTCGTCGGGGAGCGTCGCGATCCGGTCGAGCTCCAGCTCACCGTCCTCGACGTGGAGGGCGAGGTCGCGGATGTATTCGACCTTGCGCCCGGAGAGGCCCGCACCCCGCAGCTCCTCCTCGCTCGTCGCCAGCAGCCGGGCCGGCGACGGCGTGGTGCCGCCGAAGAGGTCGAGCACTCGGAGGTAGATCGCCCGGGCCGCCCTGGTCGAGACCTGCTGGCCGACGATCGAGCGCAGCAGGGCGCCGTAGGCGTCGGGCGGGCGCTCCTCCTTGCGCCGGCGCAGCCGCGTCGCCAGGTCGAGCGGCCCGATCCGCTCGATCAGCTCCGCCATCACCGGATCGGCGGCGGCGAGCTCCGCGCGCCGCACCTTGCCGCTCTTGCGCGGCACGGCTAGCGGCCTGTCCAGACCGGGCGGCGCTTCTCGGCGAAGGCGCGGATGCCCTCGCGGAAGTCCTCGGAGCCGAAGCAGGAGCGGCGCAGCTCGACCAGCTCCTCCTCCTGCGCGGCGCTCAGCACCGGGTTGGCGGCGAGCACGTCGATCACCCGTTTGTTGCCGCGGGTCGAGAGCGGCGCGCCGGCGGCGATCCCGGCCGCCAGGTCGACCGCCGCCGCCTCGATCCGCTCGTCGGCGACCACCTCGTTGACGAGGCCGATCGCCTCCGCCCGCGCGGCGTCCAGGTTGCGGCCGGTGAAGAACATCTCGCGCGTGCGCGGCAGGCCGATCGTCTCGAGGAAGCGACGCAGGCCGGTATGGCCGTAGATCAGGCCGAGCTTGGCGGGCGGCATGCCGAGCTTGGCACCGGCGGCGGCGATCCGCAGGTCGCAGCTGACCGCCAGCTCGAGCCCGCCGCCGAGGCAGAGTCCGTTGATCGCGGCGACGGTCGGCCAGGGATGGGCGACGATCGCCTCCATCGCCGCCTGGAAGGGGTGGGCGACGAGCGCCTCGGTCTCGTCCTCGAAGGCCTCCTCGGTGAAGCCCGCGATGTCGTAGCCGGCGGAGAAGACCGGCGGTGTGCCGGTGATCAGGACGCAGCGGGTGGCGATGCCGTCGTCGAGGCGGGGGAGAACCGCGGCGATCGCGCCGAGGATGTCGTGGTCGAGCGCGCCCCGGCGCTCGGGATTGGCGATCCGCAGCCGCGCCACGGCCTCGGCCGGACGGTCGAGAAGGAGCTTGCCGGCGGCGAGCCTCTCGGCGCCCTCGGTCCCTCCGGCCGAGTGCTCGCTCATCGCACTGCCTACTCGAGGACGATCAGGACGTCGCCTTCGCCGACGGCTTGTCCCTCTTCGCAGCGGATCTCTTTCACCGTGCCGTCGTCCTCGGCCTCGACCGGGATCTCCATCTTCATCGACTCGAGGATGACGACGGTGTCGCCCTCGCTGACCGGGTCCCCGACGGCGACCTCGATTTTCCAGACGTTCCCGGTGATGTGGGCCTCGACGTTCGGCATCGGCCGGGACAATAGCCGCCGACGGGGCGAAGATGGGGTGGATGGAATCCGACGAGTTGGCCGTGGTGGTGGCCGCGCACGAAGAGGCGGAGCGGATCGCGGCGACGGTGCGGGCGCTGCGCGGGGCCTTCCCGGGGGCGGCGATCTGGGTCGGCGACGACGCCTCGCGCGACGGGACGGCGGAGCGGGCGATGACGGCGGGCGCGCAGGTGGTGCGGCGGGGACGGTCCCACGGCAAGGGCGGCAACGTGACCGCGGCCTGCGAGGCGGCGCTGAGCGCCGAGCCGGCGCCGCGCCTGGTGCTGCTCTGCGACGGCGACCTGGGGGAGAGCGCGGCGCGGCTCGGGCCGCTGGTCGCGGCGGTCGAGGCGGGGGAGTGCGACCTCGCGGTGGCGGCGTTCGCGCGGCGGGTCGGCGGCGGCTTCGGCGTCGCGCTCGGCTTCGCCCGCTGGGCGGAGCGGCGGCTCTGCGGCTTCGAGGCGCGCGCCCCGATCTCCGGCCAGCGCGCGCTCCGCGCCGACGTCCTCCGCGCCGTCCTGCCCTTCGCGCGCGGCTTCGGCATGGAGATCGGGATGACGGTCGACGCCGTCCGCGCCGGCTACCGGGTGGGGGAGTACGAGATCGACCTCGAGCACCGCGCCACGGCCCGCGACGCCCACGGCTTCCTCCACCGCGCCGTGCAGCTCCGCGACTTCGCCCTCGTCTTCGCGAGCCGCCTCCGCCGCTGAGCGCCGCGATCCGTCCCCCGCCGTGGAGCGAAGGTGGCGATATACGCC
>DASZUH010000337.1:0-1745 GCA_035547715.1 Solirubrobacterales bacterium | reverse complement strand
CCCATCCCGTAGAGGTTGTTGACGACGAGGAAGACGACCGGCAGCTCCCAGACCGCGGCCAGGTTCAGCGACTCGTGCCAGGCGCCCATGTTGACGGCGCCGTCGCCGAGCTCACAGACGACCGCCTGGCGGGCGCCGCGGCGGACCAGCGAGAGCGCCATCCCGGTCGCGATCGGCAGCTGGCCGCCGACGATCCCCCAGCCGCCGTAGTAGCCGCGCGAGACGTCGAGCAGGTGCATCGAGCCGCCGCGCCCGTGGGCGCAGCCGTGGGTGCGGCCGAAGAGCTCCGCCATCACCGCCTCGGGCGGGACGCCGCGGGCGAGGGCGAAGCCGTGGGAGCGGTAGCCGGTGACCAGCAGGTCCTCGTCCTCCATCGCCGCGACCGCGCCGACCGTCGCCGCCTCCTGCCCCGAGGACAGATGGCAGTAGCCGCCGATCCGCGCCGCCTTGTACTGGCGCTCGGCCGCTTCCTCGAAGCGCCGGATCAGGAACATCGTGCGGTAGTGCTCGTAGAGGTCCGCGACGTCGGGGTCGACGGGGGCCGCGGCGGTGTCGATGGTGGCCATCTGGGCTAGGGCTCCTCGAAGTAGTCGGGGTGTTGTTCGCGGATCCGGGGGACCTCGCGCAGGACAGCCCGGAGGTGCTCGCGCAGGACGGCCTCGGCGCTGTCGGGATCGTGGGCGCCAACGGCGTCGGCGACCGCCCGGTGGGCGTCGACCATCGTCGACAGGTAGTCGGGCATGGTCAGGCTCAGCCGGCGCAGCCGGTTGATGTGGGTCTTCGCCCGCTCGTTCACGGGCCAGACGGCCGGGTGGCCGCTGAGGTCGCAGAGGTGCCGATGGAAGGTGTCGTCGAGCAGCTGCCAGGAGTCGATGTCGGTGCGGCCGACGGCGCGTTCCTGGGCGCGCAGGTTTTCCTCGATCTGCGCCATCGACTCTTCGTCGGCGAGTTCGGCGGAGACGCGGACCGCGGTGCACTCGAGCGACTCGCGGATGAACTGGGCGTCGGAGACGGCGGCCGGGCTGATGCGGGCGACGAAGGTGCCGATCTGCGGGCGGACTTCGACCAGGCGGTCGTCGCGGAGGCGGCCGAGCGCCTCGCGGACGGGCGTGCGGCTGACGCCGAGGCGGTCGCCCAGCTCGGTCTCCGAGAGGCGTTCGCCGGGGGGCAGCTCGGCGCGTACGATCAGATCGCGCAGCGCGGCGTAGAGGTACGGGCCAGACGACTTGCGTCCGGGCCGACGGCTCTCCTCCGGAGCGTCCCCTCCTCTGATCGGGATCGGCTCTGCCATACGAGAAATACTAGTATACAAGCGTCCGGACGGACGCCGGGCGGTCGGGATGAGGCGGAGCGCTCAGCCCCGGCGGAAGAAGCCCCGGCGGCGGCGCGGCGGCAACCGGCGCGCGGGCGAGGGATCGAGGTCGTCCAACCGTCCCTCCCGCTCCCGCACCAAGAGCCGCAGCAGCGCGGTCGGTACGAACTCCCGCTCCTCCTCCGGCATGATCGCGATCTCGACCCCGATCCGGTCCTCTTTTTCCTGACTCGGCCGCTCCCGCAGTTCCCGCGTCATCGCCAGCACCTGCCCTTCGACCCGCCGCTCGTCGTCCTCGCTCAGCGCCATCGGCGCCGAGCCTAGATGGTTGGTTCGGGGGCGGGGCGGCGGTCCGAGGTGGGTCGTGGGCGTCCGGACGACGACTCGCGACCGCGGCGGCCGTCCGAGGTGCGTCCCGGGCGTGGCGGTGGGG
>DASZUH010000336.1:0-2200 GCA_035547715.1 Solirubrobacterales bacterium | reverse complement strand
TCGCGCTCGGCCGTCTCGGAGATCGCCTGGCGGGCGGCCTCCGCGCGAGTGAGCCCCCGCTTGCGGGCGATGTCCTCCAGGGCGCGCCAACCCTCGTCCCCAAGACGAAGGGAGAGTGGATGGGATGAGGTGGAAGCCACCGAAGGAGTGTAGCGCGTTCCGCACTACGCCCTGCGCAATGCCGCTCACCCGGCGTACCGGTTCGACCAGCTACCTCGAACCCGGCCGATACGGAGAGGGAGGGATTCGAACCCTCGAGAGAGCTTGCGCCCCCTACTCGCTTAGCAGGCGAGTGCCTTCAGCCACTCGGCCACCTCTCCGGACCGCGCGGCGACCGGATCCGGCCCCCACGAAGGGTGATTGTAGGTACTGACCGGGGATCGCGGGGATAGGCTGGGGCGGGTGTCGAGTTCGCCCCCGCAGTCGCACCGGCGCTACGAGCGGATCTTCGCCGAGGTCGAGGCGCCGTTTGCCTTCGTCGACCTCGACGCGATGTGGGCGAACGCGGACGCGCTGCTCGACCGGGCCGGGCGCAAGCCGATCCGGGTGGCGACCAAGTCGATCCGCTGCCGGGCGCTGCTCGAGGAGATCCTCGGCCGCGACGCGCGCTTCGCCGGGCTGATGACCTACACGCTGCCCGAGACGCTCTGGCTCGCCGAAGCGGGCCACACCGACCTGCTGCTCGCCTACCCGACCGCCGACTCGGCCGCGCTGCGCGAGCTGGCCCTGCGCTCGGCAGGCGATCCCGAACGCGCGCCGCTGCTGATGGTCGACTGCGTCGAGCACCTGGAGGCGATCGAGGCGGTGCTCGGCGCCGACGCGCCGCCGGTCCGCGTCTGCATCGACATCGACGCGAGCTGGTGGGCGCTCGGCGGGCGGATCAAGTTCGGGCCGAAGCGCTCGCCCGTCCACACGGTCGAGGGGGCGGTGGCGCTGGCGCGCGAGATCGAACGCCGGCCGCAGATCGAACTCGACGCGCTGATGGCCTACGAGGGCCAGATCGCCGGCGTCCCCGACCGGCCGCCGGGCCGCCGCCTGCGCGGCGCCGCGATCCGCTTCATGCAGCGGCGTTCGGCGAAGGAGCTGGCCGCGCGACGGGCGGCGATCGTCGCCGCGATCGGCGAGTTCTGCGAGCTGCCGATCGTCAACGGCGGCGGCACCGGCAGCCTCGAGACGACCGCCGCCGAGGAGGTGGTCACCGAGGTGACCGCGGGCTCCGGCTTCTACGCCCCCGCCCTCTTCGACCACTACGACCGCTTCACCCTGACCCCCGCCGCGGGCTTCGCGCTGCCGATCGTCCGCAAGCCATCGCCGGAGATCGCGACCGCGCTCGGCGGCGGCTACCTCGCTTCGGGTCCCGGCGACGCGGCGCGCCTGCCGTCCCCGTGGCTGCCGAAGGGACTGGAGCTCGACGCCGAGGAGGGCGCGGGCGAGGTGCAGACGCCCCTCCTGGGACCGCCCGCCGCAGACCTCCAGGTCGGCGATCGCGTCTATATGCGCCACGCGAAGGCCGGGGAGCTGTGCGAGCGCTTCGACGTCCTCCACCTGGTCGAAGGCGACGCGATCGTCGACGTCGTCCCTACCTACCGCGGCGAGGGCAAGACGTTCCTCTGACGTTGATGGGCCGAAAACTTGCCATATAGGCAAGTTTTCGGCCCATCAACGTCAGGGACCGAGGACGCGGGCGGCGTACTCGTTGGTGAAGACGCGCCTCGGGTCGAGCTCGTCCCTCGCTCTCCGGAACGCCTCCCACTTCGGGTAGCGCGGCGCCAGGGTCGCCGCCGTCTGGAAGTGGCGCTTGCCCCAGTGCGGGCGCCCTTCGTACTCGTCCATGATCGCCTCGACCGCCTCGAAGTACGGGCGCCACTCCATGCCGCGGTACTGGTGGACGGCGACGTAGGCGGTCGGACGTTCGTGGGCGGCGCTCAGGTGGGCGTCGTCCCCCGCCGCCACGCGGACCTCGATCGGGAAGAAGACCGGATAGCGGTTGCGGCGGACCCAGTCGACCACCCGCCGCACCGCGGTCGGGCCGTGCTCGCGCGGCACCGCGTACTCCATCTCGGTGAAGCGGACGCGGCGCTCGTTGACGAAGGCGCGGTGGCTGCGGTCGACGGTGCGGCCGCCGCCCGCGAGCCGGCCGGCCAGCCGCGACAGCGACGGGATCGTCCGCGGCATCGCCCTGCCGGTCGCGGCGAGCGCC
>DASZUH010000335.1:0-6229 GCA_035547715.1 Solirubrobacterales bacterium | reverse complement strand
GGGTCGTGATGTCGATCTGGGCGCCCTTGATCGACTTCGGCGCGAGGCGGTCGCCCGGGATCGTCCCCGGCTGCAGGCGGTTTCCCGGCAGCGAGGCGACCGCGAGGCGGTTGCCGGGCAGCGATTTCACCTTGATCGTGCGGCCGTCGATCTTGGTCGCCGCCAGGACCGTGCCGCCGAGCGCGACGAAGAGGGCGAGGCAGGCGACCACGAGAGCCGGCGAGGGACGACGCCTCCGAGGGCGCTCCAATTCACACCTCCATGGACGAAGACAATGCAATGCTCAGGCGATGCCCGGCCGGTGGCAGCCTAATAGACTCGGCGAGACATACGGTCGGTGGTCAAGGGAAGTCCGGTGCGACGCCGGCGTGGTCCCGCCACTGTGACCGGGTCGAGGAGGCCGCGGACGCCGCTTGCCCAGGCGTCGGCCACTGGGGACGCCCGTCGTCCCCGGGAAGGCGTGGCCCGCCCAAACCCCGGAAGCCAGGAGACCTGTCCCCGGCCAGCCAATACGACCCTCGAGGAAAGGGTGGCCCATATGCCGATACCGATTCATCTTCGCTCCGCCGTCGCCTGCGTGCTCGCGCTCGCCCTGATGCCGGCGTTCGCCGCCAGCGCCTCCGCCACGACCGCGACGCTGCGCGTCGTCGGCAAGGGCAACAAGGTGCTGAGCGAAGGCCTGGTGACGACCAAGACCGTCTCGATCAAGACCAGCCCGAAGGCGACCTGCCTCGGCGCCGGCACCGGCGGCAGCGGCAAGACCGTGAGCGTGCCGGGCAACACCGCGCTCGGGCTGCTGGCCGAGGGTGCCAAGACCGTGAAGCAACTCGCGCCGCTCTCGGTCACCGACCACTTCAGCTTCGGTCTCGGCCTCTGCGGCGTCGGCAAGAGCATCGCCAAGGGCAAGTCGTCCTGGTACCTGAAGATCAACCACAAGGGCGCCACGGTCGGCGGCGAAAAGGCCAAGATCAAGGCGGGCGACGAAGTCCTCTGGGACCTGGCGCCGAGCTACCCGTATCCGGAAGAGCTCGTGATCAGCGCGCCGCAGCAGGCGACCGCGGGCGTGCCGTTCGCGGTCCACGTCTACGCCTATAACGAAAAGGGCAAGCACCGGCCGGTACGGGGCGCGGCGGTGACCGGCGCGATCGGGCCGACCGACAAGCACGGCAAGGTGATGATCACGCTGACCGAACCGACGGCGCTGGTCGCCGGACTGGGCGACGACATCCCCTCGGCGGCGGCTCCGGTCTGCCTCGGGTCGCAGTGCCCCGCCGGTAGCTGATGGGGCGCCGCGGTGCGGCGGTCGCGGGTGCGTTGCTCCTTCTGGGAGCGGCGCTCGCGGCCGCCGGCTGCGGGCTCGGCCCGGGGTCCAAGGTGGGGTCGGTCGACCTTACCGTGACGCGTGACTTCGGCGCGACGAAGCTCACCGAAGTGTCAGGAGAAGCGAACGAATCCGACACGGTTCTGCGCTTTCTCGAACGGGAAGCGGAAATCGAGACGCGCTACGGCGGCGGCTACGTGAAGTCGATCGACGGTGTGTCGGAAAGCGAACGTGGGGGGCACCCGTACGACTGGTTCTTCTTCGTCGATGGGGTGCTCTCGCCGACCGGCGCGGCGGAAGTGCAGCTCGAAGGCGGCGCGAAGATCTGGTGGGACCTCCACAACTGGTCGGCGACCGAGGGCTCGCCCGCGGTGGTCGGCTCCTGGCCGGCGCCGTTCACGACCGGTTGGGAAGGGCATGCGCCCGTCGTCGCGGTGGAATGCGCCGGCGGCGGGGAGGCGTGCGGGACCGTGGAAAAGGCGCTCGAAGGCGAAGGCGTGGAGGTGTCGCCGCCGCACGCGGTCGTCTCCGGGCAGGCGATCCGGGTCTTCGTCGGCCCCTGGTCGCAGATCCGTCACGAACCGGCGGCGGCGTTGCTCGAGAAGGGTCCGGGCGAAAGCGGGATCTACGCCGAGTTTGAGGCGTCATCCGCCGGCGAACGGTTGGTCGGGCTCGACGAAGATGGCGAGAAGGCGCGCACCTTCGGTACGAACGCCGGCCTGGTCGCGGCCACGCGTCACTTCGAAGGGCCGCCGGTCTGGCTGGTGACCGGGGCGACGGACGCCGGCGTGCAGGCCGCCGCGACGGCCGTCGACACCGTCGACCTGCGCGGCCATTTCGCGGTGGCGAGCGAAGCGGGCGCGGTGACGCCGCTGCCCCTCCGCTCCGGGTCGAGATGAGATCTCCCTTCGCCTACATCCCCCGTCGCGGGCCGCTGCAGCAGGCCCGGCCCGGCGCCGCGGTCTCCTACCTGGGGGCGCTGGTCGTCGTCGCCTTCCTCTACTCGAACCCGTTGGTCCTGGTCGCGGCGGGGCTCGCCGCGTGTATGGCGGGGTGGTTGGCGGGAGCCCGCTCGGCGGTCCGGGTGGCGCTGCGGATGGGGCTCGGGCTGGCGGTCCTGATCGTCATCGTCAACGCACTCGTCGTCGATCGCGGCGCGACGGTGCTGGCACGGTTCGGTCACTGGCCGCTGCTCGGGCAGGTCGACGTGACGCTCGAGGCGATCGTCGCCGGGCTCTCGATCGGGTTGCGGGCGGCGGTGACGATGGTCGCCTTCGCGGTCTACTCCGCCTGCGTCGACCCCGACCGCGTGCTGCGGGCGCTGCGCCCGTTGGCGGCGCGCTCGGCGCTGACGGCGTCGCTCGTCTCGCGGCTGGTCCCGGTCGCTGCGGCGGACGCGGGGCGGCTGCGCGACGCGGCGCGGCTGCGTGGCCCGGGTGCGGCGGCGGTGGGACGGGGCCCGCTGGCGCGCCGGCTGCTGGCCGGCTCGCTCGACCGCGCCGTCGACGTGGCGGCGACGCTCGAGCTGCGCGGCTACAGCCTCGGCGGGCCGCGGGGCGCGCGACGGCGGGAGGCGAGCCGCCACGACGCGCGCTTCTACCTGGTCGCGGCGGTGGTGACGGCGGCGGCGATCGTCGGCAAGGTGGTCGGGGCCGACGACTTCCATACCTACCCGCGGATCGAGATCGGCGTCGGCGCCTCGACCCTGGCGGTGTGCGCGGTGGTGCTGGTCGGTGGGCTGGCGCCGTGGCGGCGGAGGACGCGTCGTGTCTGAGCTGGCGATCCGCCGCGGCGCGGCGCCGGTGCTCGCCGTCGACGGCCTCACCTACACCTATCCGCGCGCCGCGGCGCCGGCGCTCCTCGACGTCTCGCTGGAGGTCGCGCCGGGGGAGTTCGTGCTGCTCGCGGGCCGTTCGGCGTCGGGCAAGTCGACCCTGCTGCGCGCCGCGTGCGGCCTGGTCCCGCACTTCCATGGCGGCGAGGTCGCCGGGCGGGTCGAGGTCGCCGGGCTCGATGCGGTCGCGGTCGGGCCGGGGGAGCTCGCCGCCGCGGTCGGCTACGTGGCGCAGGATCCGGAGACGCAGGTGGTGTCGACGACGGTCGCCGCCGAGATCGAGTTGCCATTGGAGATGCGCGGCGACGGCTCGGGGGACCGGGCGCGGGCGGTCGAGGAGGTGGCGCTGGCGCTGGCGATCCCGCACCTGCTCGGGCGGGCCGTCGACACGCTTTCGGGAGGCGAGCTGCAGCGGGTGGCGTTGGCGGCGGCGCTGGTGACGCGGCCGCGGCTCGTGCTGCTCGATGAGCCGACCTCGCAGCTCGACCCCGTGTCGGGCGACGAGCTGATCTGGCTGCTGCGGCGGCTGAACGAGGAGTGGGGGGTGGCGGTGGTGCTGGCCGAACATCGGCTCGAGCGCTGCCTGGCGGCGGCCGACCGGGTGGTGGCGGTCGAGGGCGGGCGGATCGGCTTCGACGGCGCGCCGCGCGACTTCCTCGCCTGGACGCGGGCGGCGGAGCCGACCTTGACCACGCCCGCGGCACGGCTCTTCTCGCTCGCCGGGATCGAGCCGCTGCCGGTCGGCGTGCGGGACGCGCGCCGGGAGCTGGGGGAGCGGGGGATGTGGCCGGGCGGGGCCTCCGCCACCACTGTCCCCCACCCAGGGAAGGGCGGGGGCGGCGAATCTCTCCCCACCGATCGCCCCGCCCGCTTCACTGCACTCCGCAAGCGCCGCGAAGATTCCGCCCTCGCCGCCGCCAACCTCTGGGTCGAACTCGACGACGGCGAAGGCCCCCGCGACGTCCTCCGCGGCATCGACCTCACCATCGCCCCCGGCGAACGGGTCGCGCTGATGGGGCGCAACGGCGCCGGCAAGAGCACCCTCCTGCGCGCCGCCGCGGGCCTCCTCGACCCCGCCGCGGGCCGCGTCACCGCCGACCGGATGGCGCTCCTCACCCAGAACCCGAGCGACTACCTCGTCCGCGAGCGCGTCGGTGACGAACTCCCCGGCGCCGACGGCCTCGCCGCCCTGCGGGCGGTCGGCATGGAGCACGCCGTCGACGCCGACCCACGCGACCTCTCCGGCGGCGAGCGCCAGCGCCTCGCCCTCGCGATCGCCCTCGCCGGCCGCCTCGACGGCGACGGCGTCCCCGGCCTGGTCGCCCTCGACGAGCCGACCCGCGGCATGGACCGCGGCCGCAAGGACGACCTCGGCGCCCTCGTCGACCGCCTCGCCGAGCAGGGCGCCGCCGTTCTCATCGCCACCCACGACGTCGAGTTCGCCGCCGAGTTCGCCCGGCGCGTTGTCCTCCTCGGCGACGGCGTCGTCATCGCCGACGGCCCCAGCGCCGAGATCCTCTCCGGCGGCTGGTATTTCGCCACCGAGGTCGCCCGCGTCCTCGACGTCCCCGGCGTCGTCACCGCCGAGCAGGGCGCCGCGCTCCTCGCGGAACCCGCTTCCGAGCTTGACTGCCATATATGGCAGAAAAGATCGGAAGCACCAGGGGGCCGGGCGTGAGCTGGCAGCTGGTCAGCTTCCTCATCCTCGCCGGCGTCCTGCTCGGCGGCTTCGCCTGGTATGAGCGCTCGCGCCCGCCCGCGCAGGTCGTCGCGCTCGTCGCCGCGCTGGCCGCGCTGGCAATCGCCGGGAGAATCGCCTTCGCCGCCTTCCCCAATGTCAAGCCGACGACCGACATCGTCATCTTCGCCGGCTACGCCCTCGGTCCGGCGGCCGGCTTCGCGGTCGGCGCGCTCGCCGCGCTGGTCTCGAACTTCTGGTTCGGGCAGGGACCGTGGACGCCGTGGCAGATGGCGGCGTGGGGGCTCTGCGGCATCCTCGGCGCGGCGCTCGCGCTCGGCACCCGCAACGTCGGACGGCTGACGCTCGCCGTGGTCTGCGGCCTCGCCGCGGTCGGCTACGGCGCGATCCTCAACTTCTCGTTGATGGCCACCTACGGCGGCGAACTGAGCTGGGAGCGCTTCTGGATCTTCGAGGGCCGCGCGGTTCCGTTCGAAATCGCGCACGCGACCGGGAACGTGGCGCTGGCGCTGGTCGCGGGCCCGGCGATGATCCGCATGCTGATCCGCTTCCGCGAACGGTTCGAATGGCGGCGGAGCGAGGCGGCCGCGGCCGACCTCGGGGACCGGCGCCCCTCGCGCGGCGCATCGCTGTCGACCGGCGGGGTCGCCGCCCTGCTGCTCGCCGTCCTTCTCCTCGCGGCATCCGCCTCGACCAGAGCCGAGGCGGCAACCGGCGGTGGCGCGGAAGCCGCGGTCGCCTGGCTGCGCTCGGCCCAGAACGAAGACGGCGGGTACGGGGAAGCGCCGGGCGCCAGGTCGGGCCAGAGCATGACCGGCTGGGCGATGCTCGGTTTCGAGGCGGCGGGCGTCAACCCGCAGGACGTCACCAGCGGCAGGCGCCGCTCCCCGGTCGAATACCTGCAGGACGAAATCTCGACGGTGCAGAGCCCGGGAGACCTGGCGCGGACGATCCTCGCGCTCGAGGGCGCCGGCATCGAACCGCGCGAATTCGGCGGTCGCAACCTGGTCGCGGCACTGCTGGCGAAACGGCGCCCGGACGGCTCCTATGAAGACTGGCCGAACTCGACGGCCTACGCGGTGCTGGCGCTGCGCTCGGCCGGGATCGCCAACGTCGCCGACTCGGTCGAATGGCTGCGCGAGGCGCAGAACGAAGACGGCGGTTGGGGGGACGTACAGGGCTCGCCGAGCAACGCCGATGGGACCGGTGCGGTGCTGCAGGCGCTCTCGGCGTCGTCGAAGGCGGCCCAGCGGGGGGTCGACTACCTGCGGCAGGTGCAGCAGAAGGGTGGCGGGTACCGGCTCGGCGGTAACGGCGTGCTGAATACGCAGTCGACGGCGTGGGCGATCGAGGGGCTGCTCGCGGCGGGCGCCGA
>DASZUH010000334.1:0-3868 GCA_035547715.1 Solirubrobacterales bacterium | reverse complement strand
CGCCTGGATCCTCTTCGACCCCGGCCACGACGCCTCGCGCGTCTACTACGGCACCGACACCCACGCCGTCGGCCTGCTCGCGGGCGTCGCCCTGGCGCTGGTCTGGAGCCCGGTCGAGCTGCGCGCCCACAAGTCCTTCGGGCCGCTGGTCGGCCCGATCCTCGACGCGCTCGGCGCGATCGCGCTCGGCTACCTGATCCTCAGCTTCGTCCACGTCCACGACTACGACCTGGCGCTCTGGCACGGCGGCTACGCCTGGATCGCGATCGCCACCGCGCTCCTGCTCGCCGCCCTCGCCCATCCGGCGGCGCGGCTCGGCGGCATCGTCGGCCGCCCGGCGCTGCTCTGGCTCGGCCTGCGCAGCTACCGCTTCTACCTCTGGCACTGGCCGGTGCTGGTGATGACCCGCCCCGGCGTCGACGTCGACCTGCCGCGCGGCGTCCTGATCCCGCTGCAGCTGATCGCCTGCCTGATCCTCGCCGACCTCTCCTACCGCTTCGTCGAGCTCCCCTTCAACGGCAAGGTCAAGCTGCCGCGGGTGTCGGAGAGCTGGCTGCGCATCGCCCGCCCCGCGCTGATCCTCGGCGTCCTCGGCGTGATCCTCGTGGTCGGCTGGAGCGGCATCGTCAAGGCCGGCAGCTCGAGCCCGGCGGAGGCGGCCGCCTCGACCGCGACCTCGGCCCACGTGCGGGCGAAGCTGCCGGAAGCGCGGACCGACCCGCCGACCGGCCATCGGCACGGCAAACCGGGCGCGGGCGGCGGCAAGGGGGGCGCCGGCGAAGGACGCAGGCAGAAGCCCCGTCACGCCAGGCACTGGCCGCGGATCATCATGCTCGGCGACTCGGTGATGATCGGCGCCGAGGAAAAGCTCGAGGCGCGGCTCGGGCCGGGCTTCTCGATGGACGCCAAGGTCGGCCGCCAGGCCGACGAATTCCTCGCGATCATCGAGCAGATCAAGCGGGAAGGCCACCACCCGCAGGCGATGGTGATCCAGTGGGGCAACAACGGGCCGCTCTACAGCGAAGACATGGAGGCGCTGCGCAAGGCGACGACCAACGTCGGGCAGCTGTTCCTGATCTCCGACCACGCGCCGGTCTCCTGGCAGGACGAGTCGAACGAAGCGATCGCCGAAGCCTCGAAGCTCTGGCACCACACCACCGAAATCCCCTGGGCGAAGGCGGCCGAAGAAGGCGGCGAAAGCCTCTTCTGGGACGGCATCCACCTGACCCCGAAGGGCGCCGGCGTCTACGCCCGGCTCGTCTCCAAGGTCCTGCACGAAAAGATCCCGTTCCCCCGCGGGTGACTTCGATCGATCGATCGATGGCCGGACTCAATTCCGGTCGCTTAACGTTCGATAACGGGGGGATAGACCCCAAGTCGAATCCGATCCTCGGTCTCTTGCCGACCGGGTCAGGAAGTTGGCGGAAGATCGAAAGGGCCTCGATGAGGACGAGCAAAGCGAATATCGATGCGCATATCGCGCATCTCATCGACCGGGCGGTGACCTCGTCGCCCGATGGCGTGGCGGTGAAGGACGCGGCGGGATCGCTGACCTACGCGGAGCTGTCGGCGCGCGCCGATCGCGTCGCGCGGCACCTGGTCGGGCTCGGCGTCACGCCCGGCGAACTGGTCGCGATCTGCCTCGAGCGGTCGGCGAGCCTCCTCGTCGCGGCCCTGGGCATCTTCCGCGCGGGCGCCGCCTACGTCGCGACCGATCCCGCCTACCCCGAGGAGCGCCTGCGGTGGATGCTGCGCGACTCCGCCCCCGTCGCGACGGTCGCCGACCGCGCCACGGCGGATCGGCTGGGGGGCGTCGGGCCGACGGTGGTCCTCTCCCCGGGCGGGCGGCTCGACCCGGCGGCGCCGGACGACCCGAGCGTGGAGCTGCCCCCACCCCCGGGCCCGGACGACCTCGCCTACGTCGTCTACACCTCCGGCTCGACCGGCCGGCCGAAGGGCGCGATGATCGACCACGCCGGCCTGGCCAACCTGGTCGGCTGGCATCGACGTGCCTTCGACCTCGGCGCCGACGATCGGTGCACGCAATTCGTCAGCCCGGGCTTCGACGCCGCGGTCCTCGAGATCTGGCCGGCGCTGGCGTCCGGCGCCGCGCTCCACGTCGTCCCGCCATCGCTGCGCGCCGATCCGGTCGGGCTGCGCGACTGGCTGGCGGCCGAACGGATCACGTTCACGACCCTGCCGACCGCGGTGGCCGAGACGGTGATCGGGCTCACCTGGCCGCGGGACGCCCGGCTCCGCCGGATGCTGATCGGCGGCGACGCCCTGACCCGCCGCCCGCCCGCCGCGAGCCCGTTCACGCTGGTCAACAGCTACGGCGTCAGCGAGGCGTCGGTGGTGTCGACGGCGGGCGAGGTCGACCCCGACGGCGAGGGCCCGCCGTCGATCGGCAGGCCGATCGACGGCGTGGCGGTCGAGATCCTCGGCGAGGATCTCGAGCCCCTTCCTCTCGGCGCGACCGGCGAGCTGGCGATCGTCGGCCCGTCGGTCGGCCGCGGCTACCTGAACCAGCCCGGGCTGACGGCCGAGCGGTTCTTCGAGGACCGCCGGGGCCGGCGGCTCTACCGGACCGGCGACCGGGCGCGCATCGCCGCCGACGGCGAGGTCGAGTTCCTCGGCCGCCTCGACGACCAGCTCAGCATCCGCGGCTTCCGGGTCGAGGCCGGCGAGGTCGCCGCGGCGCTCAACTCGCACCCCGGCGTCGAGGCGAGCGTGGCGGTGGCGGCCGGCGACTCCAGCGCCGAGCGGCGCCTCGTCGCCTATCTGGTCGCCGCCGGTCCCGAGCGCCCCGGCGAGGAGGAGGTCTCCGAGTTCGTCGCCCGCTCCCTGCCCGAGTACATGGTGCCCTCCACCTACGTCTGGCTCGATCGGCTGCCCGTCACCGAACACGGGAAGGTCGACCGCGAGGCGCTTCCGGAGCCGACCGCGGCAAGCCCGGGTGCGCCCGCCGGCGCCGCCGCGGAACCGCCCGCGACCGATGTCGAGGCCACCATCGCGGGCATCCTCGCGGAGCTGCTCGAGGTCGCCGCGGTCGAGCCCGACCAGAGCTTCCTCGAGCTCGGCGGCCACTCGCTGGTGGCCGCCCAGACGATCATGCGGATCGAGGAGCTCTACGGGGCCGAGGTCGGCCTCCGCTTCCTGTTCGAACACCCGACCCCGGCCGAGCTGGCGAAAGAGGTCGAACGCCAGATCGAGGCGGGCGCGGAGCCGCCGCGGGCGATCGCGGCCTTCGGCTCGCCACCGCCCGACGCGTCCTGATGGCGCCCGGCCCCGAGCACGAAGAGGCGCCGCTCTCGGTCGTCCAGGAGGCGATCTGGTACACCAGCCGACTCCATCCGCGGCGGCTGACCTACAACGAGACGATCCCGATCCGCAAGCGCGGGTCGCTCGACGCCGAGGTGCTGGAACGGGCATTGCGGGAGCTGGTCAGACGCCACGAGTCCCTGCGCACCAATCTCCGCGTCGTCGACGGCAGGCCGGTGCAGGTGGTCGGCGAGGTGCCGGATCTCGAACTGCCCGCGGTCGACCTCTCCCACCTGGACCCGGCGGAGGCCGAGGCGGCGGCACTCGCGCGGGTCGCCGAGGTCGACGGCGCCCCCTACGACCTCCGCCGAGGCGCCTTGGTGCGACCGCTCCTGTTCAGGTTCCCGGAGGAGCACCGGCTCTACCTCGGCATCCACCACGTGGCGTTCGACGGCGTCTCGCTCGCCCGCGTCCTGATGCCCGAGCTGATCGCCCTCTACGCGGCGTTCGCCGAAGGTCGGCCGTCGCCGCTCTCCGACCCCCCGGTCCGCTACGTGGACTACGCGCGCTGGGAGCAGGAGTGGATCGCCTCGCCCAAGGCCGAGCG
>DASZUH010000333.1:0-5408 GCA_035547715.1 Solirubrobacterales bacterium | reverse complement strand
TGATCCTCGGCGGCGCCCTGCGCGACGCCGACGGCACCCGCCTCGGCCGCGTCGACGACCTGATCGTCCGCCTCGGCGGCTCCGGCTATCCGCCGATCACCGGCTTCCTGGTGACGATCGCCGGCCGCAGCGGGCGGCGCTCCTACGTGCCCGCCGAGCGGGTCGCGGCGATCGCCCCCGGCGCGGTCACGCTGACCAAGGCGAAACTCGACCTGCGCCCCTTCCAGCGCCGCGGCGACGAGGTCCTGCTCCGCCACGACGTCCTCGACCACCAGCTGATCAACGTCGAGGGCGCGCGGCTGGTCCGCGCCAACGAGATCGAGCTGGCGCGGCTCGACGGCTGGTGGCGGGTGGTCGGCGTCGACACCGGTGCCCGCGGGGGCCTGCGCCGCCTGCTGCCGAAGCGGCTGGCGGGGCGGATCGGGACCGGGGACTTCGTCGACTGGGCCAGCCTCGAGCCGTTCTCCGGCGACGTTCCCGCGGTGCGGCTGCGCGTCCTCCACCCGAAGCTGGCGCGGATGCATCCGGCCGAGATCGCCGACCTGGTCGAGGCGGCCTCGCGCGACGAGGGCGAGGAGATCATGCAGGCGGTCGGCGGCGACGAGGAGCTCGAGGCCGACGTCTTCGAGGAGCTCGACTCGCGCCACCAGATGGAGCTGGTCGAAGGGCGCTCCGACGGCGCGGTGGCCGAACTGCTGGCGCGGATGGCGCCCGACGACGCCGCCGACCTCGTCGCCGAGCTGCCCGGCGAGCGCCGCGAGGCGGTCATCGACCTGCTCGCCGACGGGCCGCGGCGCAAGGTCCGCGCCCTGCTCGGCTTCGACCCGGCCGAGGCGGGCGGGCTGATGAGCCCCGACTTCGTCAGCGTCTACCGCCAGGCGAGCGTCGCCGACGCGCTCGAGCGGGTGCGCCGCTCGCGGTTGCCCGACGAGGTGCTGGCGACGGTCTGGCTGATGGACCAGCACCACCGCTTCCTCGGCGCGCTGCCGCTGGCGGCGCTCGTCCGCGCCGACCCCGACGCCGACGTGGTCGAGCTCGACGTCGACTATGTGCCGCACCTGACGCCGGAGGCCGACTTCGAGGAGATCGCCCGGCTGATGGCCGACTACAACCTGACCGCGGCCGCGGTCTGCGATGCCGAGGGGCGGATGATCGGCGTCGTCACCGTCGACGACGTGCTCGAGGTGCTCTTGCCCAAGGGGTGGCGGCGGCACTTCGGATTGCTCGGAGAGGACTAGGATCCGCCGCCGTGACCTTCGAGTGGAGCGAACAGGTGGATGCGGGGCCGAGTACCAGCCGCCATGCGGCGGGCGCGGCTCCTGGCTTCGGCCCGGCCGCACCTGCCCGCCCGGCTGCGCTCCCGGCGTAGCCGCGTCCTCGTCTTCCTCGGGCTGCTCGGGCCCGGGCTGATCGCCGCCAACGCCGGCAACGACGCCGGCGGCATCGCCACCTACTCCGAAGTCGGCGCCAGGTACGGCTACTCGCTGCTCTGGGCGATGCTCCTGATCACGGTCTCGCTGGCGCTGGTCCAGCGCTCGGCGTCGCGGATGGGGGCGGTGACCGGCAAGGGCCTCTCGGAGCTGATCCGCGAGCGCTACGGGATCCGCTGGTCGGCCTTCGCCACCCTCTGCGTGCTGGTCGCCAACTTCGGCATCTGCATCTCCGACTTCGTCGGCGTCGGCGCCGCGCTCGGGCTGGCCGGGATCCCGGCGCAGGTCTCGGTGCCGATCGCCGGGCTCGGCATCTGGCTGGTGATCGTCCGCGGCTCCTACCGCTCCGCCGAGCGGGTCTTCATCTGGCTGACGATCCCCTTTTTCGCCTACCCGATCGCGGCGATCCTCGCCCACCCCGACTGGGGCCAGGTCGGCCACTCGCTGGTCGTGCCGACCTTCCACACCAGCCCCGCCTTCCTGATCCTCTTCGTCGCCCTGGCCGGGACGACGATCACCCCCTACATGCAGCTCTACCTGCAGTCGGCGGTGGTCGAGCGGGGGGTGACGGCGGCCGAGCTGAAGTCGGAGTCGGCCGAGGCGGTCGGTGGCGCGATCTTCGCCGACCTCGTCGCCGCCTTCATCATCATCGCCACCGGCGCGACCCTCTACGTCGGCGGCATCCACTCGATCGGCTCGGCCGCCGACGCCGCCAAGGCGCTCGCGCCCTTCGCCGGCCAGTACGCCGAGCTGCTCTTCGGCATCGGGTTGCTCGGCGCCAGCCTGCTCGCCGCGGCGATCCTGCCGATCGCGACCTCCTACGCCGTCGCCGAGAGCCTCGGCTTCGAAAAAGGGATCGGCCGGCGGCGCGACGAGGCACCGGTCTTCATCGGCCTGATCACGGTGATGATCGTGATCTCGACCCTGGTCGCGATGGTGCCCGGCGTGCCGGTGATCTCGCTGCTGGTCGGGGTCCAGGTGGTGAACGGGCTGCTGTTGCCGATCAACCTGTTCTTCGTCTGGCGGCTGGCGCGCAACGAGGAGCTGATGGGGGAGCACCGCAACAAGGGCGCGGTCGACTGGGTGACGGCGGCGACGGTGGCGATCACCTCGACCCTCAGCCTGATCCTCGTCGTGGTGACGGTGTTCGGCCTGTGAGTTAGGTTGCCCGCGTGACCAAGATCGCCCGACTCGAAAACGGCGAGGACGCCGAACGCGGCCGGATGGCACGGAGCGCCACGCCGCGCTCCGCGCACGCCGAGTGGCTGCCCCCGCCCGGCCGCGAGGATCCGGTCGCGATCCTCCGCCGCCAGGCCGAGACGCGGGTCGCCGAGCTGCTGCCGATCCGCTACGGGCGCATGTCGGCGTCTCCCTTCAGCTTCTATCGCGGGGCGGCCGCGGTGATGGCCGCCGACCTCGCGCCGACGCCGGACTCGGGGCTCGTCGTCCAGGTCTGCGGCGACGCCCACATCAACAACTTCGGGGGCTTCGCCGCCCCCGACCGGCGCCTCGTCTTCGGTCCCAACGATTTCGACGAGACCCTGCCGGGGCCGTGGGAGTGGGACGTGAAGCGGATGGCGACGAGCATCGAGATCGCCGCGCGGGACCTCGGGCTGCGGCGGAAGCAGCGGCGGCGGATCGTCGCTTCGGCGGTCGCCCAGTACCGCGGCGGCATGCGCGAGTTCGCCGCCGAGACGATGCTCGAAGCCTGGTACGAGCGCCTCGACGCCGACCAGCTGACGGCGCGCTTCGGCACCCGCCTCGACGCCGACGGGCGTGAGCTCTTCGACCGCACCTTCGCCAAGGGGCGGCGCAAGGACAGCGCGCGGGCGGCGCGCAAGCTGACCGAGGTGGTCGACGGCGAGCTGCGCTTCGCCGCCGTGCCGCCGCTGCTGACGCCGCTGCGCGAGCTGGGCGGCAGCGCCGATCCCGATGAGCGGGCCGACTGGGTGGCGGAGCTGCTCGAGCAGTACGCGGCCGGGTTGCATGCCGACCGCCGGCACCTCTTCCGCTCCTACCGCTTCGTCGACATGGCGCGCAAGGTGGTCGGGGTGGGCAGCGTCGGCACCCGCGCCTGGGTGTTCCTGCTGGTCTCGCACGGGGCCGGCGATCCGTTGGTGCTGCAGGCGAAGGAGGCGGTCGCCTCGGTGCTGGAGCCCTACCTCGGGGCCTCGGAGTTCGAGAACCACGGCGAGCGGGTGGTGCGCGGGCAGCGGATGATGCAGGCGGCGACCGACATCTTCCTCAGCTGGCAGCGCAGCACCGGCCTCGACGGGCTCGAGCACGACTTCTACGTGCGGCAGCTGTGGGACTGGAAGGCGAGCGCCGACCTCTCGCGCCTGGACGAGCACGGGCTGATCACCTACGTGCTGGCCTGCGCCTGGTCGCTGGCCCGCTCCCACGCGCGCTCCGGCGACCGGCTGGCGATCGCCGCCTACCTCGGCAAGGGGGAGAAATTCGACGCCGCGATCGCCGAGTTCGCCGCCCGCTACGCCGACCAGAACGAACGCGACCACGCCCGTCTGGCGGAGGCGATCGCGGCCGGCGAGCTCGAGGCGACGGAGGGGATCTGAGCGGCCGGGCCGTCGTCCTGGCGACGCTTACGCTCCTCGCTCTGGCGGGATGTGGCGGAGGCGGCGGCCAGACCGGCCAAACCTGTAACGGCTCGGAAGGGCTCTGCGGCAAGCGTCTCGACCAGGTCGTCTTCCCGGGCACGCACAACTCCTACGCGGCGAGCGACCAGCCCGGCTGGCACTTCGCCACCCAGCGCCGGGGGATCGGGCGCCAGCTCGACGACGGGATCCGGGCGCTACTGCTCGACGTGCACTACGGCGTGCCGGAAGGCGACGGGGTGGTGCGGACCGACTTCGCCGCCGAGGGCGCCGACACCAACAAGGTCGTGCGGGCCTTCCCGCCGGAGGCGCTGCGGGCCGCCGAACGGATCGCCGGGCCGCTCGGCGTGGGACTCCCGCCGGGCAGGCCGCGCCTCTACCTCTGCCACACGCTCTGCGAGCTCGGCGCCGAGCCGCTCGGCCGCGAACTGAAGAAGATCGCGGGCTTCCTCGAGGCCGAACCCGGTGCCTTCCTGGTCCTGGTGATGGAGGACTACGTCCCGGCCGCGAGCATCGCCGCCGCCTTCCGCGCCGCGGGATTGGCCGAACTGGCCGCGACCCTGCCGCGCCACCCGCCGATGCCGACGCTCGGCAGGCTGCTGCGGGAGGGCAGGCGCCTGGCCGTCTTCTCCGAGAAGGGCGGCGGCACGCCGTCCTGGTACATGCCCGCCTTCGACCACATCCAGGACACGCCGCTCGGCGCCCACCGCCCCGACCAGCTCAGTTGCGAGCGCTTCCGCGGCGAGCCCGACAGCCCGCTCCTCCTGATCAACCACTGGATCCCACCCTGGCCGCCGAGCCCGCGCCTGAGCGCCGCGATCGGCCGCGCCCCCTTCCTCCGCCGTCGCGTCCGCCACTGCATGAGCGACCGCGGCTTCAAAGGCGCGATCGTCGCCGTCGACTTCTACGACACGACCGCGGTGGTTCGCGTGGCGGAAGAGCTCAACGGGGGGTGATGGGGGAGGGCCGGGGCCGCTCCGCCCGTCCGAGTTGCGTCCCGGGCGTCTCGTGGCGGCCCCGGCAGGTTGCCCGCCTGCCACGAGACGCCCGGGACGTGAGGGGTTCGTGGGGAAGCGGTCACAGGGACGGGAGGAGGTGCGGGCTTCCGTGACCCTTCGTCCCGGTTCGTCACCGTTCCTCGTGGGTTCCGTCACCTGGACCCGGGTCCCGAGGTCTCCGTTCGCTGCTTGTACCGCATAGCGGTACAAGCAGCGAACGGAGGTCCCGGACGCTGAAGAAGACGGGACGGACCGTGACGTTCCGGGCGTCTTCGTGACGGCATTCGCACCTCCGGGCCTTCACCGGCTGGCGGTCAGGGTCCGAGGCCCCTCCGGTCGTCGCTTGTTCGGGTATGACGAACAAGCGA
>DASZUH010000332.1:0-5747 GCA_035547715.1 Solirubrobacterales bacterium | reverse complement strand
CCGAGGCGCGGATCCGCACCGCGTTGCCGGGCGCGACGCGGGCCGTGACCGCGTCCCTTCACGGCGTGCGGCGGACGATGCGGGCGGCGGGATACGAGCGCTCCGACTACCGCCTCGTCGCCATGGGCTACGCCTCACCGTTCCCGGAGGGACGGTGGCTCAGGTATCCGGAGGGCGGATGGAGCAGGCTGACCGAAGGCGGCTGTCCGGTCTGGGACGCCGATGCCGATTGGGCCGCGGACCGGGCGACGGCCGACCTGGCCGGAATGCTCCGCGGCGCGGCGGCCGCGACCGGCGCCGAGTACCTCGACCTGACGCACGCCTTCGACGGCCATCAGCTCTGCGATCGACGCTCCGAAAGAGTCGGCCCGGGCGGCCCGATCCCTCTGACGGCGGAGTGGTTCCGACGCCTCTCCTTCGGTCAGGGATCGACCCGCGAATCCCTGCACCCGAACGCGTACGGCCAGCGGGTGATGGGCGCGTGCCTGGGTCTGCTCTTCGGTCGGCCGAGGGATGACTACGCCTGCGCGGACACGCCAGGCGAGTACCTCGACGGGATCCGGCTGTCGGCGGTTGGGCAGTCAGGGGTTGCGGCCGTCCGAGATGCGCCCGGCCTTCTCGGTGGCGGCCCTGGCAGGTTGTGGCCGCCACCGAGAAGGCCGGGAGCGTGGGAGTGTGGAGGCTTCGTGACGAGGGCCGGGAGACGCGCAGGGTCCTCCACGAAGTGCGCGCCTCCCGTCACGAAGACTCCGGGAACGTCACCGATCCTCATCCGCCCAGAACACGTTCGGTGTATTTGGGCCCCTATGGGGGACCAAATACACCGATCGTGAACCCGCCCGATGTGGAACCGTGACGGAAGGACGGAGATCGTGACGGACCCTTCACCTTCCCTGCGGAACCCTCACGTCCCGGGCGTCGCGTGGCGGTCACAACCTGCCAGGGCCGCCACGAGACGCCCGGGACGCACCTCGGACGGCCGCTACGGCCGCGGGTCGCGGCCGCCCGGCGCACCTCGGACGGCCACCCCGCCCGTGAAGGAGGGTAGCCGCCCGGCCCCCACCTCGGACGGCCGCCGCGGCCCCTTCCGCCCGCCCGCCGTCAGCCGGCTGGTGGGGGTGGTGAGGCCATCAGCTCGACGCGGTGGCCGCCGGGGGCGGTGGCGAGGGCGCGGGGCTCGTTCCAGTATTCGCGGCGGCGTTCGACCTCGAAGCCGTGCTCCTGGAGACGGGCGAGGGCGGCGTCGAATTGGGGGACGACGACGGCGACGTGGGCGCGGGGCGGGACGGTGGGGTCGGGCTCGTGCATGAGGTGGATCTGGGTGCCGGCGCGCTCGAGCCAGGTGAACTCGCCGTCGGTGGGGTCGGGCACCTCGGTGAAGCCGAGGATCGCGAAGAACTCGATGGTGCGGTCGAGATCGGCGGGGGAAACCTCGATACCGGCGTGTTGGAGCATCAGGGCCTCGTCGCGGAGAGGAGTCGGGTCAGAAGCGGAGGGAGATCGGTGCGGCGGCGACCACGCGAGGTAGCGCGACTAGAAGAGCGAGGCGCCGGCGTGGGTGGCGAAGTCGACCAGCGGCTGGGGGATGATGCCGAGGAAGACGGTGATGCCGGCGGCGAGGACGGCCGGGCCGACGAGGTACCAGCGGCTGCCTGCCCGCGGATCGACCGGGTCGGCTTCGGGGGAGGCGCCGGCGATCGCCGGTTTGGCGCCGGGCCCGCCCGCCGCCGCCGCGGCTTCGTCGCCGGTCGTCATCCACATCGCCGCGATCACCCGCAGGTAGTACGCCAGCGAGATCATCGTGCCGCCGACGATGAAGATCGCCAGCCAGAGGTAGTTCCCTTCGACCAGGGCCTCGATCAGGTAGAGCTTGCCGATGAAGCCCGCCGTCGCCGGCAGGCCGGCGAGCGCCAGCATCGAGATCGTCAGCGGCCAGGCCAGCGCGGGACGCTCCGCGCCGAGGCCGCGGACGCCGCGGATGTCGTCGCCCCAGGGGGTTTCGCGCTCGCGGGCGACGATCACGGCGAACGCCGCCAGGTTCATGAAGAGGTAGATCGCCAGGTAGAAGATCAGCGAGCTGATGCCCTTTTCGCTCGCCACCACGAGGCCGCCGAGCATGTAGCCGGCCTGCGCCACGCCCGAGTAGCCGAGCAGGCGCTTCAGCGAGTTCTGCCCGAGCGCGCCGACGTTGCCGACGACGATCGAGATCGCCGCCAGGATCGCCAGGCCCATCTGCCAGTCGGCCGCCTCCGGGCCGAGGGCGACGACGAAGAAGCGGATGAAGACGGCGAACGCGGCCGCCTTGGTCGCCACCGCCATGAAGCTGGTGATCGGGGTCGGCGCCCCCTGGTAGACGTCCGGCGTCCACTGGTGGAACGGCGCGATCGAGGTCTTGAAGGCGAGCCCGACCGCCGCCAGCGCGATGCCGATCAGCAGCAGCGGGTCGTGCAGCATGCCCTTGGCTTCGATCCCGTGGGCGATCCCGGCGAAGCCGGTCGACCCGGTCGAGCCGTAGATGAAGGCCATCCCGTAGAGGAGCGTCGCCGAGCCGAGCGAGCCGACGATCAGGTACTTCAGCCCCGACTCGAGCGAGCCCTCGCGTCGCAGGTTGGTGGCGCAGAGGATGTAGAGCGGGATCGACAACGTCTCCAGGGCGACGAAGAAGGTGACCAGGTTCTCGGCCTCGGCGAGGAGGACCATCCCCAGCACGGAGCCGATCAAGAGCGCGTAATACTCGCCGTGCCCGGCTTCGTCGGCGGCCCGCTCGCGCACCGACAGGAGGATCGTCGTGAAGGCGCTGACGATCGCGATCAGCGAGATCGAGATCGCCAGGTCGTCGACCCGCAGCGCCCCCGACACCAGGCTGAGGTTGTCGTCCCACTTCCAGAGCAGGAGGCCCGCGGTCGCCGCCAGGGTCAGCACGGCGAGGCCGGGCGCCCAGCGCCTGGTCGTGGCGAAGACGCCGCTCATCAAGATCACGACGAAGCCGACGGTCAGCGCGATCACCGGCGCCAGGCCGGCGTAGTCGACGTGGGGAGCTACGAAGCCTTCGCCGGCCATCTCAGTTCTTCTCCTTCACGACCGGGCCGTAGCCCGTCCAGCCACGTTCGATGTCTGCCGCCAGTTTTTCCTCTTCGGCCTTGGTCGGGCCCGCTTCCGTCACCGCCGCCACCGACTTCTGCACGCTCGGGTCGGCGCGGTGGAGGATCAGCTGCGGGTAGAGCGCGAGGCCGAGGATGCAGAGCACGATCGGCGCCAGGATCACCCCGTCGCGGAGGCTGATCTCGCGCGAGGCGACGCCGTCGGGCTTGCGGTTGTGCATCGTGCCGATGTAGAGGCGCAGCGCGTAATAGGCCGACATCGCGACCCCGGAGATGGCGACGCAGGCGAAGACGATCTTCGAGTCGAAGAGGCCGTTGAGGATGTAGAACTCGCCGATGAAGTTGGCCGACCCGGGCATCGCCAGGGTGGCCAGGGCGACGATCAGGAAGAGCGCCGCCAGCACCGGGGCGCGCATCGCCATCCCGCCCATCGAGCGCAGGTCCTCGGTGCCGGTCCGCTCGAGCAGGATCGCGACGATGATGAAGAGCGGCGCGACGACGAGGCCGTGGTTGACCATCTGCAGGATCGCCCCGTCGGAGCCGTCGGCGCGCAGGGCGAAGATCCCCGCGGTGATGAAGCCGAGCTGCGCCACCGAGGAGTACCCGGCGATCAGCCGCACGTTGGTCTGGGTGAAGGCCATCACCGAGCCGTAGAGGATCGAGGCCAGCGCGACCAGCAGGATCACCGTCTGGCACTGCACCGTCGCCTGCGGGAAGAGCGGCAGCACGACGCGCAGGAACCCGTAGGCGCCGACCTTCGCCAGCACGCCGGAGAAGACGACCAGCACCGGCAGCGGCGCCGCCTTGTAGGCGTCGGGCATCCAGCCGTGGACGAGGAAGGCGGGCATCTTGACCAGGAAGGCGGCGGCGAAGAACCAGAAGATCCAGCGCTGGCTGCCGAGCGGCACGCCCGCTTCCTGGATCGCTTCGATCGAGAAGGTGAGGTGGCCGCCGTGGGCCGAGACGATCGCGGTGGCGATCGCGCCGACCAGCATCAGGAGCGACCCGGTCAGCGTGTAGACCATCATCTTCAGCGTCGCGTGCGCCGCGGTCGGCCCCCCTTCGGCCGTCCGGTCGACGCCCCAGGAGCCGAAGAGGAAGTAGAACGGCACCAGCATCAGGTCGAAGAAGAGGACGAAGAGCAGCAGGTCCTGGGAGAGGAACGAGCCCAGCGTGGCCGTCTCCGCCGCCAGCATCAGGAAGAAGAAGAGCTGCGGCCGGTCCTGTTCGCGGAACGCCGCGAAGGCGATGCCGCCGATCCAGAGTACCGCGGTGAGCAGCACCAGGAAGAGGTTCAGGCCGTCGATGCCGAGGCTGTATTCGACCCCGAGCCCGGAGATCCACATCGTGTGGACCGTGTCCTGCAGCCCGGCGGCGCCGTTTTCGAAGCCGAAGGCCATGATCACGCCGAGCACCAGCGTCACCACCGCGCCCGCGGTCGCCCACCAGCCCGTCACCTTCCTCGGCAGGAAGAGGCCGACGACGCCGAATGCCAGGGGTGCCCAGAGGAGTGCGTTGATCATGACTGTTGGATGAGGAAGTAGAGGGCGAGGCCGACGGCGCCGGCGACGAGGAAGAGCCCGTAGGTGCGGACGATGCCGTTCTGGAAGGTGCGGACCACCTGGCCGGCTTTCCCGACCGCTTCCTCGGTGCCGCCGGTGATCCCCTCGTCGATGACGAAACGCTCGAAGACGTTGTTGGCGAAGCGGCCGACCGCCAGCGCCGGGCGGACGATCAGATGGTCGATCGCCTCGTCGAAGTACCACTTGTTGTAGAGGAAGGTGTGCACGCCGCGGAAACGCTCCTGCAGGCGGCGCGGCGTCTCCGGGCTGACCACGTAGAGGAAGTAGGCGATGCCGATCCCGGCGAGCGAGATCGCCGCGCCGATCGCCAGGCCGATCCAGCTCGCCGTGGTCGAGGGCTCGATCGAGGCGAGCGGCGAGTCGGCGAAGACCGGCTGGAGGAAGTTGGTGACGGCCTTGTCCACGCCCGGCACCTGGATGAAGCCGGCGAAGAGGGCCAGGAACGCCAGCACGCCCATCGCCACCTTCATCGGCGGCGACTGCTCGGCGATGTGATGTTCCTGTCCGGGGAAGCCGACGTCGGTGTCCTCGACCTCACCCGTTTTCGGGTTGGTCGGCTCGTGCGCGTGGACGACGTGGCCGGTGTCGATCAGGTGCCGGGCCTCGGCGCAGGGCTCGCCGCGCAGGACGCGGAAGATCAGCCGGAAGGTGTAGATCGCGGTCAGCAGTGCGCCGAGGTAACCGAGGATCGTGAAGATCAGGTACATGCCGCCGCGCGCCGAGGCGTAGGCGAGGATCTCGTCCTTGGAGAAGAAGCCCGAGGTGAACGGGAAGGCGGCCAGGGCCAGCGCCCCGCAGAGCATCGTCACCGAGGTGAATTTCATCGCCTTGCCGAAGCCGCTCATCTTGTCGATGTTCTGCTCGTTGGCCATCGCCGAGATGATCGAGCCGGCCGCCATGAAGAGGAGCGCCTTGAAGAAGGCGTGCGTCATCAGGTGGAACATCCCGGCGCTGTAGGCGCCGATCGAGACGCCGACGATCATGTAGCCGATCTGGCTCATCGTCGAGTAGGCGATCGCCCGCTTCAGGTCGGTCATCACCAGCGCGATCGTGGCGGCGACCA
>DASZUH010000331.1:0-2765 GCA_035547715.1 Solirubrobacterales bacterium | reverse complement strand
GCCTACGACGAGCGCGAAGACAAACTCGGCGAGGAGCTGATGCGCCACCTCGAGCGCTCGATCCTGCTGCAGGTGATCGACAACCGCTGGCGCGAACACCTCTTCGACATGGACTACCTGCGCGAGGGCATCCACCTCCGCGGCTTCGCCCAGATCGACCCTCTCGTGGCCTACAAAAACGAGGGCTTCACGATGTTCGAAGACCTGATGCACTCGATCTGGGAGGAATTCTCGAAACTCGTCTTCCACGCCGAGATCGAATTCACCGAACCGGCGGGCGGCGCCTTCCAGGGCGGCGGCTTCGAAGCGGGGACCGATCGGCGCGCGCTGGAGTACTCGGGCGGCACGATGGAGGCCCAGCCCTCGGCGCTCGAAGGGGTCGCCGCGGGCGTCGCGACGGGCCCGGCCCCGGCCGCTGGCGCCGCCGACATGGCCGCCTCGCAGGCGATCGGGCCGGGCGGCGGCGAGGTGGTCGAGACGGTGGTCAAGGACGAGCACGACAAACTCGGCCGCAACGACCCTTGCTGGTGTGGCTCGGGTAAAAAGTACAAGAAGTGCCACGGGGCGTAAGCCGCTCCGCCTGAGCCGTACCGTGGCCTCGTCCACGCCCCTCCATAAAGACCCCATCCGCGAGTTCGTCCGCGCCTTCAACGAGCGCGATCTCGACGGGTTCGTCGCGGTGCTCGACCCCGAGGTCGAACTGCACTCGATGAAGGGGCTGCTGAAAGGGGTCGAGGCGGCGCGCCGATGGGCGACGCGCGAGCCCGGTGGCGTGCAGCAGACGATCGAGCTCGAGCAGCTCTACGAGGGGGGCACCGAGGGCGGCGGCGGCCGCGCCGTGGCCTTGATCATGCGCCGCTGGCACTGGCACCACGACGGCGAGTTCGCCGGTGAGGACGAGATGGCCTGGATGTTCGAGTTGCGCGAGCACCGGATCCGTTCCTGGCGCCCGATGGAGGACCGCGCTGAGGCCCTCCGGATCGCCGGTTTCACTCACCGGTAATCTTGTCCCATGGCCGATGCCGCGCAGAAAGAGCCCGTAGCGCCGCGAATCGCCGCTGTCCGCGAGCAGCTGTCCCTGCTCTCGGACTACCTTTGACCCCGCTCGACTGGAGCGGGAAGCCGACGAGCTCGAGCGGGAGATGGGCGCCCCGGGCTTCTGGGACGACCAGGAGGCCGCCGCCCGCACCTCCGCCGCCCACGCCCGCGCCCAACGCCGCCTCGAAATGTTCCGCGGCCTGGAGAGCGACGTCGCCGAACTAGGTGACCTCGCCGAGCTGGCCGAGGAAGACGAGGAGATCGAGGCCGAACTCGAGGGCCAGCTGGCGACGATCGAGTCGCGCCTGGCCGAGCTCGAAGAGGCGCGCCTGTTCAGCGGCGAGTACGACTCGGGGGACGCCGTCGTCACCGTCCACGCGGGCGCCGGCGGCACCGATTCCCAGGACTGGGCGGAGATCCTCCTGCGGATGTACCTGCGCTGGGCCGAGCGGCGCGGCTTCGACGTCGAGATGGCGGAGGCCTCGCCGGGGGAGGAGGCCGGGCTGAAGTCGGCGACCTTCATCGCCCGCGGCGAGAACGCCTACGGCCTCTTCGCCGCCGAGCGCGGCGTCCACCGGCTGGTCCGGATCAGCCCCTTCGACTCCTCCGGGCGGCGCCACACGAGCTTCGCCCAGGTCGATGTCGGCCCGCTGGTCGAGGAGAGCGTCGAGGTCGACATCGACGAGGCCGACCTGCGGATCGACACCTACCGGGCCTCCGGCGCGGGCGGCCAGCACGTCAACAAGACCGACTCGGCGGTGCGGATCACCCACATCCCGACCGGGGTCGTCGTCCAGTGTCAGAACGAGCGCTCGCAGACCCAGAACAAGGCGGTCGCGATGCAGCTGCTGAAATCGAAGCTGATCGAGCTGGAGGAGCGCAAACGCGCCGAACAGCTGGCGAAGGCTCGGGGCGAGGTCAAAGACGTCGCCTGGGGTTCGCAGATCCGCTCCTACGTCCTCCACCCGTACACGATGGTCAAGGACCACCGCACCGAGCACGAGGTCGGCGACGTCCAGCGCGTCCTCGACGGCGACATCGACGGCTTCGTCCGCGAGTACCTCGAGAAAACCGCCGCCTCCTCGGCGGACTAGGCCGATGGCCGAGCCGCTGGTCACGGTCGAACGACCCGCGGCGGGCGATCCCGAGGGCCTCCTCGTCCTCCATCACGGGCGCGGCACCGACGAGAACGACCTGATCGGGCTCGCCGACGTGCTCGACCCGGCGGGCCGGCTGCGGGTCGTCTCGGCCCGCGGACCGCTGCAGGTGCCGGGCTGGCCCGGCTACCACTGGTACCTGGTGCCGCGCGTCGGCTATCCCGATCGGCCGTCGTTCGACGCCTCGTGGGAGGCGCTCGCGGAGCTGCATGACCGGCTCTGGGAGGAGAGCGGGATCGGGCCGGAGCGGACCGTCCTCGCCGGCTTCTCGATGGGCGCGGTGATGAGTCACGCGATGGCCTGGAGCGCCGCGCGGCCCGCGGTCGCCGGCGTGCTCGCCTTCAGCGGCTTCGTCCCGACCGTGTCGGGCTGGCGGCCGAGCCTCGAGGATCGGCAGGCGACGCGGGCCTTCATCGCCCACGGCGAGCGTGACCCGGTGATCGAGGTCGGCCTCGGTCGCGCCGCCCGGGACCTGCTCGTGGCGGGCGGGATCGACGTCACCTACGAGGAGACGGACGTGGTCCACGCGATCGACCCGTCCGTCCTGCCCCTCGCCGCCGATTGGCTTGC
>DASZUH010000330.1:0-5715 GCA_035547715.1 Solirubrobacterales bacterium | reverse complement strand
CGGCCCATCAACGTGGCGTGGGCGCGGGACGGTGACGGGAGCGTGGAGGTCGTCGCGTCCCCGTGACGACCTCCCTGCGGGACCCGCTCGTCGCCACCGGCGGCGCGTCGGGGCAGGACGATCCGCCCGGAAAGGCCCGGGGCGCGCAGGGGCCAGCGACGGGCGGTGATCTCGGGTAGGTCACAGGGATGCGACGAACTCCACGCTCCCGTCACGGTCCCGCGCCCACGCCATGTTGATGGGCCGAAAAGCGCTCTATATCAGCGCTTTTCGGCCCATCGACATGAGGGGTGTCACGGACCACGGGCGTTCGTGGCGGATGCTGCGCATCTCCACCCGCGGGACGCACGGACCCGTGACCTCTTCCCGCACCCTCGGCCGTCCCGGCCACGGCCACAACCTGCCAGGGCCGTGGACGGGACGGCCGCGTCCCTTTCCCTTCCCCCCTCGCCGCTCCGGGCGCCAGCTGGGCGGCGGCCCCGGCCCGGGCACCGCGCCCAGCTAGGGTCCGCGCCTTGGCGCGCCCCTACCTCCTCGGCCAGCTCTCGGACCTGCACCTCGGCGACCGGCCCAAGCACGGGGCCGACCCAACGTCCTCGCTCGAAGCGGTCCTTGCCGCGCTCGATCGGCTGCCGAACCGGCTCGACGCGATCGTCGTCACCGGCGACCTCACCGACCACGGCAGGCGCAAGGAGTACCGGCTCGCCCGCGAGCTGCTCGACGGCACCGGGCTCCCCGTCCACGTGATGCCGGGCAACCACGACGACCGCGCCAAGCTGCGCGAGGCCTTCGCCCTCCCCGGCGACGGCGACGCGCCGGTCGACTACGAGGTCGACCTCGGACCGCTCGCGCTCGTGGTGGTCGACTCGACCGCGCCGGGCGAGGAGGAGCCGGGACGCTTCGAGCCGGCGCAGCTGGAGCGGCTCGACCGCGTCCTCGCGGATATCGGCGAGGAGAAGCCGACGATCGTCGCCATGCACCACTCGCCGCTGCCGACCGCGATGCCCGGCTGGGACCGGGCCAACCTGATCCCGGCCGAAGACCGGGCGCTCGAGGCGGTGATCGCCCGCCACCCCCAGGTGAAGGTGCTCATCGGCGGCCACCTCCACCGCGTCGCCACCGCCACCCTCGCCGGCCGCCCCGTCCTCGCCGGGCCGAGCACCTACCTCCAGGCCCGCCCCGACTTCGCCGCCGAAGACGTGGAGATGTACGCCCGCGCCCCCGGCTTCGCCCTCCACGCCTTCCACGCGGGCGCCCTCTCCTCCCAGGTGGAGATCCTCCCCGCGCCGGCCCCGGCGTGAGCGGGAGGCGAACTCAAAACGGGACCTCCCCGAAGGGAGGTCCCGCGGTGTCGCCTTCTTGGAAGTCGCCCGGATCCGTTCCGGACTGCCCCACGTTCCTCCCGGGGGTCGCGCGACCGTAACGGCAGGGCGGATGAAAGTCCGTCCGGTCACCGATCATGACTCAAATCCTGCCTGTCCGTTTGGGCGATTTGCGTCGCGCAAAGAGGAGAGGGCGCTCGGAGCGCTATCCGGCCCGCGGCGCCACCAGGCGGACCAGGCGCGAGGCGTGGCGGACGCCGACCGGGCTCGCGAAGCGGATCCAGATCCCGACCGCGGCGCTGCCTCGCCGCCCCAGGGCGCGGGCCGCCTTGCCGCCCGGCCTCGCGCTGACCCCGAGCCGGTAGTTGCCCGCGACGTCGGCGACGACCGAGACGGTGCGCACCGCCGGGCCGCTCAGCCGCAGCATCCCCGGCCCGCCGACGTGGACGATCACCGTCGCCTCGCCGTGGGTGGACCGACCGCGGGTGGCGACGATGTGCAGGCTGCCGGTCGCGGCGGGCGGGGCCGCCGCGGGCGCGCTCGCCACCGGGGTCGAGGCCGATGACGGCGCCGTCACCGCGGGAGCCGGCGTGGATTCCGACGGCACCGCGGGTTCCCCCGCCCCGCTGGTCACCGCCGGCGGCACGACCACGCCCGCGGCCGCTTCGTAGACCTGTCGGGCGACGCTGCCGAAATAGGCCCCGTACAGGTGGTGCGGGTCGCCTTCGTAGTAATAGTCGGTGAGCGAGAGGACGGTCGGCGCGCTCGTCGGCCCGATCGTCCACGGCCCGCCGCTGGCGCCCGCGGTGAAGTCGCTGGCGATCTTGATCGGGGCCGGCGAGTAGATCGGGTCGAAGCCCCCGTACGGTGCCGTGTTCCGGTAGAGGACCTGGCCGTCGTAGGGCGCCTCGCCGGGGTATCCCCACTGGGTGTAGACCTGTTCGCGCGACCGTTCGAAGGCGATCGCGAGGGAGCCGACCGTCGCCTCGACGCTCGCCCCCGTGGTCGTGCTGTCGGCGAGCACCAGGAACGCCAGGTCACCCGCCTCGTCGGGGTCGAGGGTGCCCGCCGTGCTCGTCCATTCCGGCGTCGTCACCCAACTGCTCGCCGCGAACGCCCCGTAGGGCTCGGCGCCTTCCCGGTAGCCGGGGACGAAGATCACCCAGCTCGCGGCGACGCCCGTTTCCGGGTCGATCACGCAGTGGCCGGCGGTGAGCACGAGGTCGCCCTGGGGCGAGTCGATCACGCTCCCCGAGCACTGGTAGTACTCGCTTTCCCCATCGACCACGTATTTGCCGTAGACGGTGCCGTTGGCGCGGTTGGGGAAGAGCGTCGATTCGCCGGTGTCGGTGCCTTCGATCGCGGAGGTCGAGGCGGCGCTCGTCGGTGCCGAGCTCGTCGCAGCCGTCGCCGGGCCCCCGAGCGTCGGCGCGCTCCCGAGCGTCGCACCGCCCCCAAGCGCCGCCCCGCCCCCGAGCGTCCCCGCCCGCGAAAGCGGCAGCGCCGACATCGGTGCCGCCGCCGCGCGCCGCGCCGGCGTCCACTGCGAGAGCGCCGCCTCCGGCGCCGTGGCGAAGCTGCCGCCGACCGCCGCCGCGGCCGCGCTCCCGGCGGCCACGGCGGCGGCGACGGTCAGGACGGCGAGGACTGCGGCGAGGGCACGCACCCCGCCTTATTACCCGATGATCCGCACGTGTCGCCTGAGATGGACGGGTTTCTGACCGTTGCCGTAGTTGACGACCACTTCGAGCGTCGCCGAGATCGACCCTTTGAGCTTGTGCAGGGCCATCCGCCCGCCCCGCGACGGGTGCAGGGTGAGTTTGCGTTCCTGGTCCCCGACTTCGGTCGCCAGGACCTTGGACAGGTTCAGCGTGTGGACCTTGCCTTTCCTGGCTCCCTCGACCTTGGTCTGGAGCACCGCGCGCACGTGCGCCGGCGCGGTCGGGTGGATGTGGAGGTAGAACCCGTGCTCGAGGAACGTCTTCGCCGACAGCCGATGCGCCACCGTCAGGTGCGGGTGACCGTAGTGCGGCGTCGGGCCGCCCGGCGTCGTCCCTCCCCCACCTCCTTCCGTCGGCGGAGGAGTGGCGACGTTTTCGCCCGGGGTGACGACGAAGTCGCTCGGGTCGTAGTCGAAGATCGTCGGCCCCAGCAGCGGCGTCCAGGCGATCGTCGTGAGCGGCGGTGGGATGACGACGCTGGAGTCCTGCGGCAGCAGCGCCATCTGGTCGAGACGATCCCAGGCGATCGTCATCCGGCTCGGCGTGCTCATCGGAAGTTTTCCATCGCGACGAGCGGGTCATTGGAGAGCGAGAGGTCTTCGCTGTCCATCGTCTGCGCCTGCGCCGTCGAGAGGCGCCTCGCCGTCGGCAGCGGGGTCGGGTTTTCCGGTTTGGCGGTGTGCCATTCGGGATGGCGCGCCTGGTAGTCGATCATCGCCTGGACCAACTGCGGCTCGGAGAACCGCGGTCCCTTGAACTGGGCGCTGATCGGCAGCCCGACCGCGTCGAAGCCGATCGGGAAGTTGACCATCGGGAAGCTCATGCTGTTGGCCAACTGGTTGTTGCGACGCGAGGCGTAGTTCTGGCTGAGGCGACGTTTGGGCGGCGTGTCGGCGACCGACATGACGACCATGAAGTCGACCCCGGCGGCGTCGAATGCCGCCTTGTAGTTGGAGGCCCAGAGGCGACGCCGGCGCTCGCCCTCGCGCCGCGCTTCCTCGGTCACCCCGGCCTGCTGTTTGATCGCCGCCGCAAAGGTCCTGGCGCCGCCGCCGGCCGGGGTCGCGCCGAAGTTTTTCAGCAGGTTTTCGGCCTGCGCCGGGGGACGGGTTTCGGCGAACGCCTGCGCCGCCTCGGTGTAGTGGAAGTCGTAGCGGTTGGGGTTGAGGACCGCCGCCGACGGGGTGATTTTCGCCCCTTCGACTTCCTGCAGGACGGTCGGGTTGTTGTAGTACGGGTTGGCGCCTTCGGAGAAGTCGAGGAAGTCGACTCCGTTGAAGTCGATCACGCTGGCGCCCATTTCCCGAAGCTCGTTGCAGAGCCGTTCGAAGGCCGCCAGGTGCGCCGGGCCGTAGGTGCTCTGGGGATCGACGCCCTGTTTGGTTTCGGTGGTCGGTTTCCCTTCTTTTTCCACCGCGACCGTCATCCAGTCGGTTTTGTTGATCCCGATGGTGAGGCCCGCGAGCGGCTTCGAGGTGATCCGCGGGGACAGCGAGAGCTGCGGGTATCCGCGCGGGATCGCCAGCGTCTGCGGGTCGCCGAACGGGTCCGGCCCGGCGGCGATCAGCGCGTTCAGGATCAGCGCCGCGTCGCGGGCGGAGCGGGCGATCGGACCGATCGTGTCGTAGCCGGGCGAGAGCGGCATCAGGCCGGCGACCGAGACCAGGCCCTGGGAGACCTTGATCGAGGAGTCGCCGTTGCAGGCGCTCGGGAAGATGACCGAGCCGCCGGTCTCCTCGCCCAGGCAGGCCGCGGCGAGGCGGGCCGCCGAGGCGACGCCCGAGCCCTGGCTGGAGCCGCCGGGGATGTATTCGGTGTTCCAGGCGTTGCCGGAGAAGGTGCCGGCGATCGTGCCCGAGTAGGAGGAGGCGATCGTGATCCCGAGCGGCACCACGCCGAGCGCCCGCAGGCGGCCGACCGCGGTGGCGTCTTCGAGGGCGACGTTGCCGAGGAAGTCCATCGTGCCGTCCTGGGCGGCAAAGCCCGCGGTGGCGATCGAGTCCTTGAAGCCCATCGGGATCCCGCAGAGGTACGGGGCCGCTTCGCCGCCGCCCCGCGCCGCGGCCAGGCGCTGGTCGGCGAGGCGCGCCGCACCCAGGCCGATCCCTTCGTCGATGCGGACGAAGGCGTTGTAGAGGCCGTTGTCGCCGTAGGTCTCGAAGGCGCCGTTGAAGGCGTTGATCCGCGCGTAATACTCTTCCGCGAGCTCGACCGCGGAGACCTCGCCGGCCTGCAGCAGCGCCGCCAGCTCCATCACTTCGTGGTCGGTCAGTTCGCGATTGTCGGCGAGCACCGCCTTGGCGTCGGGCAGCGGGCTCGACGAGGAGGCGGAGGCGCGCCGGGGCGCCGGCGGCGCGGCGATCGCGCTGCCGACCGGGCCGAGCGCGGCGGCGGTGCCGGCGACGGCGGCGGCGCCACCGGTGCGGACCAGGAAGGCGCGCCGGTTCATGTCTCCGGGGAGGAAGCCGACCTCGGTCGCGGGTTCGAGGTCGGCCTCGGTCGCGGTGTCGCGGTCGGGGGCGTCGGGGCTAGGGGCGGCGACGGTGGGGGCGCCATCTTTCTTCATCGGCACGTCCTTTGAAAATTGGGTAGCGGGAGGCGGCGGAACCTATTTCCGCCCGCGCGGCCACCCGCTATCCACCTGTACAAACCTGACCTCGTTTCGGGTGGCC
>DASZUH010000329.1:0-3349 GCA_035547715.1 Solirubrobacterales bacterium | reverse complement strand
GGCGGCGCCTCCGTCTCCCTGCCGACCGCGGAAGCGAACCTGCGCGAGGCCGAGCTCACGGTCAAGAGCGCCCGGCAGGAAGTCCGCGAAACGACCTTGCGCGCGCCGATCTCCGGCACGATCGCCTCCGTCTCGGGGTCGGTCGGCGAAACCGTCACCGGTGGATCCTCGGGCGGCGGAGGTACCTCCGAAGCCTCCGCGCCCGGGGCCACCGGGGGCGAATCCACGGGCGGCGAAAGCTCGGGATCCACCTTCATGGTGCTCGCCCAGCTGCACCGGCTGAAGATGGAAGTCAGCTTCAGCGAGTCCGACATCGGCAAGGTCCGCAGGGGCCAGACCGCCACCGTGGCGATCGACTCGATGGAAGGGACCGAACTCGCCGGCGAAGTCACCAAGGTGAGCGTGCTGCCGAGCGAAGGGTCGAGCAGCGTCGTCGAATACCCGGCGACGATCCTCCTCACCCAGAGCGCCAAGGGCCTGCGGGCAGGGATGTCGGCGAGCGCCGAAGTGGTCGTCGAACAGGTGAAGAACGCCGTCACCGTGCCGAGCGAAGCGATCTCGCAGCTCGGGTCCGGCAAGACGGTCACCGTCGAAGAAGACGGCAAGGAAGTGACGAAGACGATCACGACCGGTCTCGAAGGGGACGAAACGACCGAGGTCATCAGCGGCTTGAAGGCGGGGCAGACGCTGGTGCTGCCGGAAGTCCAGGTCGCCACCACCACCGAAAGCTCGAGCGGCGGCGACGAAGGGACGGGCGGCTTCTCCACCCTCGGGACCGGCGGCTTCTCCGGCGGCCCGCCGAGCGGCGCCGGCTTCCCCGGCGGCGGGGCGCCCTGATGGCGACCGCCTCCCGGCCGGCCGCCGGAGATCGTCACCTCGCCGCGGTCCACCCGCGCCCGGTCATCCAGATCGACGACCTGGTCCGGACCTACGCGATGGGCCGCACCATGGTCCGCGCCCTGCGCGGCGTCACGCTGCGGATCGGGCGCGGCGAGTACGTCGCGATCATGGGCCCCTCGGGCAGCGGCAAGTCGACGCTGATGAACACGCTCGGCTGCCTCGACGCGCCGACCTCGGGCACCTACCTGCTCGACGGCGTCGACGTCGGCAAGCTCGACGAGGACGACCTCTCCGACCTGCGCAACCGCAAGATCGGCTTCGTCTTCCAGGGCTTCAACCTGGTGCCGAGGATCTCGGCGCTGGCGAACGTCGAACTGCCGCTGGTCTACGCGGGCCTGACCCGGACGGCGCGCCGCCACCGGGCGACGCGGGCGCTCGCGGCCGTCGGCATGGGCCGGCGCCTCGACCACGGCTCGAACGAGCTCTCCGGCGGCCAGCAGCAGCGGGTCGCGATCGCCCGCGCGATCGTCACCAACCCCGCCCTGGTCCTCGCCGACGAGCCGACCGGCAACCTCGACTCGCGCTCGTCCGCGGACGTGCTGCGGATCTTCGAGGAGCTGAACGGCAGCGGCCGGACCGTCGTCATGATCACCCACGAGGACGACGTCGCCGCCCACGCCGACCGCCTGGTGCGGCTCGCCGACGGGCGGATCGTCCGCGACGAGGCGCTGCGCTGATGGCGCTCGAGACCCTGCGGACGGCCTGGATCGGGCTGATGTCCCACCGGCTGCGGACGGCGCTGACGGTGCTCGGGATCACGATCGGGATCGCCTCGGTGATCGTCCTGATCGCGGTCGGCAAGGGCTCCTCCGACGCGGTGCAGGAATCGATCGACGCGCTGGGGTCGAGCACCCTGACCGTCAGCTCCGGCGGCGGCGCCTCCTTCGGCGGGGTGGCGTCGACCTCGGTGACGCTGGAAAAGGCCGACGCCGAAGCGCTCGAAGACGAAGAACGGGCGCCCGCGATCGCGAGCGCGTCCCCGGTCGTCACGGCGAGCGGCACCGAACTCGTCAACGGGCAGGCGAGCTACGAACCGGGCGAATTCCTCGGCACGACGCCGTCCTACTTCGAAGCCCGCAACTTCACCGTCCAGACCGGGACGCTCTTCACCGAGGCGCAGGTGAGGGAACGCGCGCGGGTCGCCGTGATCGGCCCCGAAGTGGCGACCGAACTGTTCCCCGGCGAAAGCGGGGTCGGCAAGACGATCCAGGTGAACGGGGTCAACTACGAGGTGATCGGGGTGACCCGGTCGAAGGGGTCGAGTGGCACCCAGAGCCAGGACGACGGCGTCTTCGCGCCGATCACCGCGGTCGAAGACACGCTCGCCGGCTACGGCGGATTGAGCTCGATCGTGGTCCAGGCGACGAGCAAGGACGCGGTGGCCGAAGCGGAAGCGCAGATCACCCAGATCCTCGACCGGCGCCACGACGTCGAAGAAGGGATCACGGTCACCGACCAGAGCTCGATCATCGAAGCGTCGAGCTCGAGCGAATCGGTATTCACCACCCTGCTCACCTGGGTGGCGGCGATCTCGCTGCTGGTCGGCGGGATCGGGGTGATGAACATCATGCTGGTCAGCGTCACCGAGCGGACGCGGGAGATCGGCATCCGCAAGGCGATCGGGGCGCGGCGCGGCGACATCCTCGCCCAGTTCCTCTGCGAGGCGATCCTGGTCTCGGCGATCGGCGGCGCGCTCGGGATCGCCGTCGGCGTGGTCGGCAGCCAGTTCCGGATCGCCGGGGTGCAGCCCGCCGTGGCGGGCTACTCGGTGGTGCTGGCGGCGGCCGCCTCGCTCGGCTCCGGCCTCTTCTTCGGCACCTATCCGGCGCTGCGGGCGGCCCGCCTGCGCCCGATCGAGGCCCTGCGCTTTGAGTAGACGAACCGACAAACCAGTGGAGGACGAGGACCAGATGACGACCCGCGTGATCGAGAGCGATGCCCGCGAGGAGGAGCGTGACGAGGAGCGCGAGGAGGAGCGTGACGAGGAGCGTGAGGAGGACGAGCGCTGGATCGACGAGGAGTCCGGGGGCTGGGACGAGGACGGCGACGACGCGATCCCGCCGCGTCCGCGCGGGCGCCTGCTGCGGCCGGTGCCGCTGGCGCTGATCGCCGTGATCGTCGCCGCGGCCGGCTTCCTCGGCGGGGTCGAGGCGCAGAAGGGCAGCGAAGGCGGCTCCGCAGGCGCCGCCCCGGGTGCCGGCGGGCTGCCCGGCTTCGCCGCGTCGAAAGCGGGAGGCTCGGAAGCGGGCGGCTCCGAATCCAAGGCCGAATCGAGCCTCGCCGGCCTCGGCGGCTCGTCGTCGGTGGCGGCGACCGGGACGGTGACGTCGGTCGAAGGCCACACCATCTACGTCAAGGAATCCGACGGTACGACGGTCGCGGTCAAGGTCGGCGACGGGGCCACCGTCACGCGCGACTCGAACGTCGCCGCGAAGCAGATCCACCCGGG
>DASZUH010000328.1:0-7435 GCA_035547715.1 Solirubrobacterales bacterium | reverse complement strand
GACTTCGTCCCGGCCCTCACCTGGGTCCTCGTCGCCTACCTCCTCCTCGAGGCCTGCCTCTGGGTCGCCAACGCCTACCGCCAGGTCGACGGCGGCTCCCCCCTGATCCGCTGGAGCGCGATGAGGCCCGCCCCCGAAGGCGCCGCCCTCGCCATCTCCACCACCCGCTCCGGCGCCCTGATCGGCAGCCTCGACATCAGCGTCTCGATGACCGCGATGACGATCGGCATGGCCTACATGCTGGCGGCTATGCAGCTGATAGGCGCCTAGCCAATACCTAGGCAAAGTGATATACGTCGCCTATGAGCAAGAAACGCGGATTCGCACTCGGAACTGTCCTCAGCCTCTTCTTCGCCTTCGCCATTCCCGCATTCGCAAGCGCATCGCCGGTGATCGTCCAGGGGACGACCGACGTCCGCGACGCGGGACTGCTCGAAGAAGTGATCGAACCCGGCTTTCACGCCGCGTATCCGCAGTACGAAATGAAATACATCGCCGTCGGGACGGGCCAGGCGATCGCCAACGCAAAAGCCGGGCAGGGCGACGCGCTGATGGTCCACGCCCCCAGTCAGGAGAAGACCTTCGTCGAAGAAGGCTATTCGCTGGAACCGCGTGGCCGGGCCGTCTTCTACTCCGACTACGTCATCCCGGGACCGCTGGACGATCCGGCGGGCGTGCTGGCGAAAGCCCCGCACAATGCGGTGCTCGCCTATGAACTGATCGCCAAAGCCGGTGAAGAAGGGAAAGCCAACTTCATCTCCCGTGGCGACAACTCAGGGACCAACACGCAGGAGAAAGCGATCTGGAAACTGACCGGCGTCGAACTGAACGAAGTCGGCGAGCCGGGTCCGGCGGGGACGAAAACCGACGATCCCTGGTACCACAAAGCCGGGGCCGGGCAGGCGGAAACGGTGAAACTGACCGCCGAATGCCCCGAAGGAACCTTCCCCGGTGGCGGCTGCTACGAGATGACCGATCGCGGCACCTTCAACCGCCTGGTCAGCAACGGCTCCGTGACCACGCTCCAGATCGTCTCCCAGAACAACGAAGCGAGCGCGCCGGGCGGGCAGAATCTGCTCACCAACCCGTTCACCTTCTACGCGATCAACCCGGCCAAAGAGCCCAACATCAACATCAACGTCGAAGGCGCGAAGGCGCTGATGGAATACCTGACCTCGGAAGCTTTCCAGGCCGGTCTGGCGAGCTACCCGAACGTCACCGCACCGGCGTTCTTCGCCGACGCGCATCCGAAGATGACCGCGTCCACGGTTCCGGGAACGCTGGACCCGGGCACGAAGTTCACGGTCAGCGGCTCCATCGCCAGTCTGCTGCCCGGTGCCCAGGTCGTCTCGGGCGTGCCGGTGAACCTGCAGGAGGCACCTCCCGGGCAGTCGAACTACACGACGATCGCCTCGGGCACGACCGGCGCCGACGGCAGCTACTCGGTGCAGGCGACGGCCGACCACGAAGGGCAACTGAGGGTCGAAATGCCCGACACCAACGCGGCCTGGCCCGACCTCGGGATCACCCCGCTGATCTCTTCCGGCGGCCTGACCCAGACGTTCGCCGGGGCCGGCCTGCTGAGCGTTCGCTCGACGACCAAGCCGCCGGGCTCGTCGATCGCGAACGGCAAGGTCGTCCTGCGAAAGCCGCAGAAGAAGGGCAAGGTGGTGACTCTGCGCGGGCAACTCACTCCCGCGGTCAAGCCCTCGGACGCGGCGGTGCTGGTCGTCCAGGGCCGCAAGGTCGGCACCCATCAGAAGATGCACGCCCTGAAGAAAGTGCGGGCGCGTGAAGGTGTGGCCTACAAGGTCAGTGTCAAGCTCAAGCCAGGCAAATGGAAGCTCCGCGTCCTCTATCGGGATCCCGGCGTGATCTCGCCCGGCACGTCGCGCGCGGTCTCTGTCTCGGTGCGCTGAGTCTCGCGCTCCTGGGTCCGGCCGCCGCGTCTGCCGATGCGGTGGCCGGACCTGGCGTTTTCGTCACCGGATCCTCGGGAACGAGCGGCTTCGTCGACGAAACGACGATCAACGACGGTGCAGAACATTACGAATTCATCCTGCGCGCAACTCCAGGCGATGCGGGGCAGATGACTCCGCGCTCCGGAATGCCGCTCCGGAAGGTCATCGAAGCGTCGGGCGTCCCATTCGAGCGTGCCGGCTACGTCACGCTCTCCCGAGCCAACGGAACCACGGCCTACCTTCCGGCACCGGATTTCGAAGAACCGTCGCCGGCCTTCGAAGGGGGGAACCCGGCGGTCGTGTCCATCGACGGCGCCAGCACGCGCTTCCTCCGTCCGTTGATCGTCAGCGAACCGAACGACGTGAACGCGGTGGACAACATCGCCACCGTCTCCGGTGAAGCGCTGACGGTGGGAATGTACGACGGCAACATCGTGACGGTCGCGGTGACTCCTTCGACGACCTCGGTCTCGTCCGGCAGTCCGGTGCAGTTCACGGCGAGCGCGAGCGGCGGGCGCCAAGGCGAGGCCTTCGCCTACGACTGGAGTTTCGGCGACGGCACGACCGGGACGGGGGAAACGATCTCTCACGCCTTCGCCGGCAGCGGCACCTACGAGGTGCGGGTCACGGCGGTCGGCGGCCAAGAATCGGGTGGCGAATCGGGGCCGGTCGAGATCGTCGTCGGCAACCCGCCCACCACCTCGCAGCCGGGTGCCACCGCGGATCCCCAGGCGGCCGCCCGTACGCCAAAGGGTGCCAGTGGCAAGGGGCGCGAAGGACGCGGCGGCAAGGGCTCGAAAGCCGGTCAGGGAGGGAAGGCGAAGCATCGCGCCCGAGGGGAAGGGGAGCCGGCCCGGCAGGGCAAGGCACTCGCGGACCCGGGCGGCTCCCACGGCCTTCCGTCGAAGAGCCGCCCGAAGCCACGACCGGACGACGCCGCGGCAGCGTCCACCCCGACGCCCCTGCCGGCGGAACCGACGCCGGTCCCCGAAGAGCCGACGGTGCCCGCGCCGGAAGCCGCGACGCCCGAGGCACAGGCGCCCGCGCGCCACCCGGAGTCCCGCCCGGCATCGTCGGCCGGGCAACGCGTCGAGGGTCGGCTGGTCGCCGATTCGCTCGGCCCGGCCGAGCGCGAGGAAGAAGCCGGGGGCGGCTCGTCGGGCGAGGGCTCACGGTCCGCCGCCGGGGCCATCGCCGGCGCTGGTTTCGAGGTGCCCGTCGTCGCCCTTATGGTGGTCGGGCTGTTCGCCGCCGGCGCGCTCTTCGAGTGGCGCCGCGGGCGATCGATCCGCTGAGCGCTGACAGATGCCCCCCGTCGCCGACATCGAGAATGTCCTCTTCCACATCGCCGAAGCGCTGCGCGTCCCGGTGTTGGTCGCCGCGTTGCTGTGCCTGGCGATCGTCCTCGTCGAATTCGGTCGCTTTCTGGTCGAACTCGCCCGGCGTCGACGCCGTACCTACACCGGCCTGCGGCTGGCGACGGAGGAGGCCCTGGTGGCGCTCCGGACCGGCCGGAACTACGACGCGGCCGCCGCGTCCCTGGAGCAGATCTCGGCGGGCCCGGCGATGAGCGAGGCGCTGGGCCGGATCCTTGCGCAGTTCGGGCAGCCCGATCGCGAGGAGGAGGGGGCCAAGGCCTTGGCGGACTTCGACTTCGGCTCGATGCGCGCCTTGGAGCGGACCCGGGCGTTGGTCCGATTGGGCCCGGCGCTCGGCCTGATGGGAACGCTGATCCCGCTGTCGCCGGCGCTCGCCGGGCTCGCCGAAGGCGACGTCAAGCAGCTCTCCGACAACCTGCGCGTCGCCTTCAGCGTCACCGTGCTCGGGCTCCTGATCGGCGCCGTCGCCTTCGTGATCTCCCTGGTCCGCGATCGCCTCTACGGGCAGGACCTCTCCGACCTCGAGTTCGTCGCCGGCCGCATCCTGGGGCCGCCACGATGAGCACCGATTTCAGCCCCGGTGCCGGCACCGAGACGCCGCACCCGCGCCGCCGACGCACCTTCGTCACGCCCAGCGCGCGCCGCCGCGGCGATCGCGCTGGCGACCCGCTCGAAGGCCTGGTGAATCTCTTCGACCTCGGCATCGTCCTCGCGGTCGCCTTCCTGCTTGCCGCGCTCGCGTCGCTGAAGCTCTCCTCGTTGCTCACCTCCAACGACGTCACCGTGGTGAAGAAGGGACCCCGCCAGGACACCGTCATCGTCAAGCACGGCGAACACGTGAAGACGGTCCACCTGAGCCACGCGCGCGTGGTCGGTAAAGGGGAACCGATCGGCCGCGCCTATCGCCTCGCCGATGGCCGTGTCGTGATCGTCACCAAGCCGCGCTGATGCATTTCATCTGGGAAGGGCTGCAGGAAGCGGTCCACCTGATCCTCCACGACAACGGCGAACTGGGCCACATCCTCTGGGTCACGCTCCACGTCGGCGTCTTCTCGACGGCCCTGGCGGCGTTCGTCGGGCTGCCCCTCGGCGTCCTCTTCGGGCTCGGGAGGTTCCGCGGCCGTCGAGTCGGGCTGGCGCTGCTGAACGCCGGGCTCGGCCTGCCGCCGGTCGTGGTGGGCCTGGTCGTCGCGCTCTTCCTCTTCCGCGGCGCCCCGCTCGGCGGTCTCGAACTGATCTACACGATCAACGGGATGATCCTCGCCCAGGCGATCCTCGCGTTGCCGGTGGTCGCCGCCTTCACCGCGACCGCGGTCGCCGCGGTCCCGGCAGCGCTGATCGACCAGGCGCGCGCGCTGCGCGCGTCGCGTCCGCAGATCGCCGGCCTGGCCCTGCGCGAGGCGAGGGTCGGGGTGATCGGCGCGCTGATCGCCGCCTTCGGCTCGGCACTGTCGGAGGTCGGCGCCGTTGTCCTCGTCGGCGGCAACATCCACGGCCAGACCCAGACGCTCGCCAGCGCCGTCCTGACCGAGGTGTCGGCGGGTGAATACGGCACCGCGATCGCCCTCGGGATCGTCCTGCTCGGGCTGATCATCGTCTGCGGCGCCGTCCTCACCGTCCTCCAGCAGCGCGGCAGTGGCGACGACGAAGGCGCGCCTTGGTTCCGCTGGAGGGCGTCGTGAAGGCCGGTGGCACGATGGCGGCGCTGATGGCGACCGGAATCGTCGTGGAGCGGGGGCGCCGGCGCATCCTCGAGGGGGTCGACCTCGAGTTGCGCCGGGGCGAGGTGACCGTGCTGCTCGGCCCGAACGGCGCCGGGAAGTCGACCCTGCTCGGGGTCCTCGCCGGCGCGGTTCCGCTCGCCGCCGGCCGCATCGACGTCGAAGGGCGGGTCGCCGCCGCCGCCCAGGACGCGGCCTTCGCGCGACGCAGCGTCCGCGCCAACGTCGAGCTCGCACTTGCCTGGTGGGGAGTTCCCCGCCCGGAGCGCGCGTCGCGCGCCGCGGCGGCGCTCGACTCGATCGGGATGGGTGACTTCGCCGATCGGCGCGCCATGGCTCTCTCGGGCGGTGAGGCGCGGCGCGTCCACCTGGCCCGCGTCCTCGCCGTCCGGCCCGAGGTCCTGCTGCTCGACGAGCCCTTTGCCGGCCTCGATCCGAACGCGCGGGGCGACGTCCTCTTCGACCTCGCGGCGATCCTCCGCGACGCCGACCGGGCCACCTGCGTCGTCGTCCACGATCGCGCCGAGGCCTGGGCGCTCGCCGACCGGGTCCTGGTGCTCATCGACGGCCGTATCGTCGCCGCGGGCGATCCCGAGCAGGTGCTCGAGCGTCCGCCGACGCCTGCGGCCGCGCGTTTCCTCGGCTTCACCGGTGAAGTCCGCGACGGGGATCAGATCGTGATGGCGCGTGGAGGGCAGGTGACGCTGGACCCGACCGGGCCGTACGAGGGCCGGGTCGGGCGCCGGATTCCGATCGAGGATGGGGTGAGGCTGGAGCTGAACCTGCCCGAGGGGCGTCTGGACTGCAGTGCCCGTCGCGACGCGCCCGGGGTCGGTGCGACGGTGCGCCTGCGGATCGACGGCGGAGTCCGCTTCCCGGCCGATGCCCCCGGCAGGGGTCAGGGTCAGCCGGACACGGACGAAATCAATGGGTGCGCCTGAAAAAGCGATGGTTCGAGGCAGCGCCGACAGCTAGCGTCCCGGCGCAGGTGTTGGGAGCCTCTCCACTTCTGGACGTCGATCGGGGCGCGATCGTTGCGGGCGCGAGGGAGATACTCGACGCCCGTCTCTGGTGCGTGGTCGAAGTGTGCCTCGATGTGCCGCGACAGAAGTGGGAGCGGCGGCTGGTCATCTTCCGGCGGGACCCCGACGCCGTCGCCGACGCGGTCGCCGAGTGGGTGGAATCGATGCCCCACGCCGACGCCCGCCTCTCGGGCTGCACGCGGACGAGCCTGCGTACGGTCGCGGGCGCTCCCACGTGCCTTTGCTACGTCGCCGACGTGCCTGCCTAGACGATCGATCCGACGGCCCGGCGTCGCTGTTTGTACCGCTATGCGGTAGAAGCAGCGAACGGAGGACGGGTCACCGACCGCCGACGGGCGTGGTTCCCGGGGAAGGTCACGGGGACGGGAGGGACTCCGGGTTCCCGTCACCTTTCCGCCAGGTTCGTCACGGGTCCTCATGGCTTCCGTCACCTTCGCCGTCGGGTCGGGAGGGTGCGTTCGTCGCTTGACCGCCATAGGCCTACAAGCGACGAACGCACCGGAGCGAGGTATGAAGAAGACGGGACGGACCGTGACGTTCCATGGGTCTTCGTCACGGAGGACGCGCGTTCCTCACGGACCCTGCGCCTTCGTGACGAACCCTGCGCGCCGGTGGCCTGCGAACTCATCCCCCGGGGACCATCCCCGAGGACGGCCGGACCCTCGACCCCTCTCCCCATGGACCCGGCCATCTCGGTGGCGGCCTCAACCTGCCCGGTCGCCACCGAGATGGCCGGGCGCAACTCGGACGGCCGCCGCCCGCTCCGGGCGCCCAGCTTGCGACGTCCCCCCTCGGGCCCGCGATCTGCGGCTACACTCAATGCCTCTCCGGGAACCCTTAGCCAAATGGCTATAACTCTCACCCAGCTGACCTCGTTCCTCGCCGTCGTCCGCGGCGGTTCGGTGACCGCCGCCGCCGACGAGCTGATCGTCACCCAGCCGTCGGTCTCCTCGGCGATCTCGGCGCTCGGCCGCGGGCTCGACTGCGACCTCTTCGAACGGGTCGGCCGGGGGATCGTGCTGACCGAGGCGGGCGCCGCCTTCGTGCCCTACGCCGAAGACGTCGTCGGCCTGCTCGATCGCGGCCGGCAGGCGGTCGGGGAGGTGGCGACGGCGTCGATCCGGCGGCTCCAGATCGCCGCGGTGACGACGGCGGCGGAGTCGTTCGTGCCGGGGCTGATGCGGGAATTTGCGGAGGCGCACCCGGAGACCGAGCTGTCGCTCGTCGTCGGCAACTACGAAGACGTCGTCGAGCGGGTGCGCACCCATCGCGACGACATCGCCTTCTCGGGGCGGCCGCCGGAGGACGAGCGCCTGGTCGCCGAGCCGGTG
>DASZUH010000327.1:0-6133 GCA_035547715.1 Solirubrobacterales bacterium | reverse complement strand
TGGCGGCCACAACCTGCCAGGGCCGCCACGAGACGCCCGGGACGCAGCTCGGACGGCCGCCGCGGTCGCGAAGCACGCCACGGCCACGAATCGCGGTCGGCCTCGGGACGGCCGCCCCGCCCCACCCCCGGAATCAACCCTTCAGCGCACCGTGACGGTGCGTCGCAACGTCCCCGCGGGAGCGCCGCGGCCTGTGGCCTGGACGACGACCTGATAGGTGCCGGCGGCGAGGCGATGGGGCAGGGCCAGTCGCATCGTCCCGGCCGGTTGCCCGGGGGCGGTCAGGTGGGCGACGAGGCGGCAGTGGCCGGCCCGGCAACTGCTCACGCCGAGCTCGACGTCCGCGGTGGTCGAAAGGCGCAGCTCGACGGCCTGCCGGGTCACGCGCAGCTTCGAGAGGCGCGGCTTCGCCTCCAGTGCCAGCGCGCGCGGCGCCGACGTGCGGCCGTCGAAGCCGACGGCCCGCACCGAGACCGAGCGGAGGCCGGCCGCTTCGGCACCGGTGATGGTCAGGCTCGGGCGCCTCACGGTTTCGAGCCGGCTGCCGCCGCGGGCGTCGGTGACGACGACGCGGTAGGCGAGGGCCGCCGGCTCGGGGCTCCAATCGAGCTTCAGCCTGCCGCCGCGCCGGCTCGCGCGCAGGTCGGTGACCCGTTCGAGCCGCGGCGGCGGCGGCGCCGTGTATTTGGCGACCGTGCGCCGCGCCCGCGGTTTGCCGTGCTCTTCGATCACCGCGACGATCCGGCGCTTGCGCTGCGGGACGTCGGCCGGGCGGAAGGAGACGCCGCCGAGGGCGCGGTTGGTCCGCGCCAGAACCCGCGGCGGCGCGCCCGGGCCGTCTTCCATGAACACGACGCGCTGGCCGCCGATCGGGCGCAGGTGCCATTCGAGCCGCCGCTTCCCTTGCGGGAGGTCGCTCACCTTGGCGTTCACCCGGGGCGCCGGCAGCGGCCCGGCCGTCTGCACCATCTTCACCGGCGAGGAGCCGGACAGCGTTTCGTAGCGCCAGTTCCCGTTCCCGGGATGTGCCAGCAGCACGTAGAGCGAGTTGGTGGTCGGATCCTGGAGGACCATCGCCCCCGGGTAGCGCCCCGGAGCGGGCGTCGTGGTCGGCGGGGTCTCGATCGTGCGGCCGCCCGGGCCCACCAGCCGCACCCGCGGCACGGCACCGTCGCCGACGATCCGGATCATCGCCTTGGGCTCGCCGGGGTGGAGCCGGATCAGGCCCTCGCCGGCGGCCGAGGCGAGCGCGAAGGCGCGCGCGCTTTCCAGCTGCGAGCTCAGTTCTTCCATGTCGCAGGAGTAGAACGAGCCGCTGCCGCCGCTCCAGCCGAGCCAGCCGCCGATCGAGAAGGTGGCGCCGTGCAGCGACCCGAGCGAGGGCGTGGACACCGAGCCGCAGGCGGCGATCCCCTTGTTGTTCAGGAGCCCGGCGGCGCGCGCGACGTGCCAGGTGAGGACTTCGAGTTCGCCTTCGGCTTCGGCGCTGAATTCGGTCCCGTGCAGGCCGCCGCCGACCGTCGCTTCGAGGCCCCAGAGGCGGTAGCCGGCGATCTCCGGCGGGCCGATCGACATCTTGCCGCTGACTTCGAACCACGGTTCGCGCCAGATGTACCAGGTCGCGGTGTTTTCCCGCAGCGGGTATTCGGCGACGGTCAGCTTGCCGGAGACCGTGAACGAAGGCGGGTATTCGACCCCCAGCGTGACCCCGTGTTCGCGCCTGGTCCCCGTGTGGGAGCCCTTGAATTCGAAGCCGCCTTCGAGGCCGAGCAGCGACTCGCCGAGCACCTCGGGCCCGGCACTCAGTTCGAAGTTGCCGCCGATCACCAGCGGTTCGAGCCCGAACGCCACGCCGACCTTCTGCAGGAAGACGCCGTAGCCGAGGTCCTCGTTGATGTCGGCCGCTTCGCCTTCGAGCTTGCTGAAGTGCCCGTTCTTGACCGCGACCGTGGCGCCGACCTTGACCCGCCGGCTCGGGAACGGCAGCACCACGTTGGCGCCGCCTTCCCATTCTTCTTCTTCGCGGTCGTAGAGGAAGGAGAGCGCGCCGAGTTCGAACTGCTTGATCGCGATCTTGCCGGCGGTGACCTTGAGGTTGTCGAGTTGCACGTCGCCGCCCGGGTTCACCCGCACCGCCGTCTGGCCGGTGATCCCTTCCGCCGCGATCGGGATCGCCACGTACATCCCGAGCTTGCTCGAGCCGTCGGCTTCCGGCGTCCAGGTGAATTCGCCCGCCAGCGGGAAGCCGCCGAAGAGTTCGACGCTCGCGTTGGCGCCGAGCGTCAGCACCGGTCCGCTCCCGTTCCATTCGACGTCGCCGGCGGTCAGCTTGCTGACGGAGATGTTCCGCAGCCGTTCGCCCGCGCTCATCTTCCAGACCCCGGTCGTGCCGAACGCTTCGCCGGGCTGGTCGAGGTAGAAGCGGTTGCCGCCTTCCAGCCGGCCCTGCAGTTCCGTGCAGGCCTTGCTCGCGCAGGAGGCGAAGGCGTAGGGAGATCCCGACGGGGTGCTTCCCTGCGGTTCGAGCGCCAGCCCGTTCAGCGACACTTCGCCCGCCGCCACCCACTGCTTGGCGCCGTCGCCGTAGAAGCAGCCGCTGACGATCACCCGGCCCGCTTCGAGGCGCTGGTAGGCGGCCCCCGCGGGGCAGGGACGCGCGGTCGAGGTGGTGAAGTGCCCGATCGCGCCCGGGTAGCCCTGGCCGCCGCGTTCGGCGACCAGCCGGAACGCGTATTCGCTGTTCGGCGAGAGGCCCGAGATGTTCGCCGACACCGCGCGCTGGGTGGCGTCGGCGGCGAACGTCTGGACCGCCGTCCTGTGTTCGAGGGATGCGCCTTGCCCCCATTCGAAGAACGCGGTGGTGCCCACTCCCGCGCCGCCGGTCGTGCCGGGGACCAGCGACCCGTTCAGGGTTGCGACGTCCTGGGTGACACCGGTGGCGGCGCCCGTCGTCACCTGTGGGCCGACCGGCACCGGCGGGATCACGGGCACGGCGGTGGTGAAGGTGATCGTCTGGCGGGTCGGCGGGCGCCCCAACCCGGTGCCGACTTCGTTCCAGTCGTCGTTTTCGGTCACCAGGGTGACCGAGTAGGCGGTCCCGGGAGAGAGCCCGGTCAGCCCTTCTTCGATCGTCTGGGGCACGCCGAATTCGCTTGCCGCCGGTCCGGCCCTTTCCCCTTCGACGGTCCCGTTCGGGCATTCCACCTGCTTGCACCAGGTGAACTGCCAGCTCGCGTCGTTCAGCCCTTCGAAGAGGACGGTGGCCTTCAGGTTGGCCGTGGTCTCGGTCACTTCCGTGGCCGTGAACGATTGGATGGCCGGCGGCGGGAGGGCCTCGGCGGCGACCGGGAAGGCGCAGGCGATCAGCAGGAGGACCGCACACGCACTGATCGAAAATGGGATGCCTCGGCGCATGACCCGAGGCAGGCTATGGGTTGGTATCTCCCCCGTCCATACTCAGATATGTCAATTCGTCCAGCGCCGCCCTACCCTCGGTGGGCCTCCATGCGTGCCTCCCTCTTCGTCACCTGCGTCAACGACACGCTGTTTCCGCGCGCGGGCCAGGCGGTCGTGCGGCTGCTGGAGCGGCTCGGGGTCGAGGTCGACTTCCCGCTCGAGCAGACCTGCTGCGGGCAGATGCACCTCAATTCGGGCCACGGCGCGGAGGGTCGGGCGCTGGCGCGGCGGACCGAAGCGGTCTTCGCCGACGCCGAGGTGGTCGTCACGCCGTCGGCGTCCTGCGCCGGGATGCTGCGGGCGAACGCGCCCGGGCTGCCGGTCTACGAGCTCTCCGAGTTCCTCTGCGACGTGCTCGCGGTGACCGACGTCGGCGCCCGCTTCCCGCACCGCGTCGCCCTCCACCCGACCTGCCACTCCTTGCGCGAGCTGCGGGTCGGCGACCGGCCGCGGCGGCTGCTCGAAGGGGTGGAGGGGATCGAGCTGGTGGAGCTCGAGCGGGCCGAGGAGTGCTGCGGCTTCGGCGGCACCTTCGCGGTCCGCAACGCGGCGACCTCGACCGCGATGCTGACCGACAAGCTGCGCGACGTCCTCGCCGGCGGCGCCGAAGTCGTCACCGCCGGCGACAGCTCCTGCCTGATGCAGATCGGCGGCGGGCTCTCGCGCGGGCGCTCCGGGGTCCGCACCGCCCACCTCGCCGAAGTGCTTGCCGCGACGGCCGAGGACCCGTGGCCCGGGTAGTCGCGCCCGGGGCGACCCCGGCGCGGCACTTCGAAGACGCCGCCCCGGAGTCCCTGGCCGACCCGCGCCTGCGCGCCAACCTGCGGCTGGCGACCGAGACGATCCGCGCCAGGCGCGGCCGGGTCGTCGCCGAGCTGCCCGACTGGGAGGAGCTGCGCGAGGCGGGCGCGGCGATCAAGGACGCGGCGCTCCACTCGCTCGACCGCCGGCTGGAGGAGCTCGAGGCGGCGGTCGTCGCCGCCGGCGGCACCGTCCACTGGGCGCGCGACGGGGCCGAGGCGAACGCGATCGTGCTCGCGATCGCGCGCCGCCACGGGGCCCGGAGCGTGGTCAAGATGAAGTCGATCGCCACCGACGAGATCGGCCTCAACGAGGCCCTCGGCGGGGCCGGGGTGGAGGTGCTGGAGACCGACCTGGCCGAGCTGATCGTGCAGCTCGCGGGCGACGTCCAGTCCCACGTCGTCGTCCCCGCGATCCACAAGGGGCGGCGCGAGATCCGCGACGTGCTCGCCGCCGGCCTCGACCGGCCCGACCTCGGCGCCGAGCCGGCCGAACTCGCCGAGGCGGCCCGCCTCTACCTGCGCCGTCGCTTCCTCGGTGCGCGGATGGGCGTCAGCGGCGCCAACTTCGCCGTCGCCGAGACCGGCACCGTGGCGATCGTCGAGTCCGAGGGCAACGGGCGGATGTGCACGACGCTGCCCGAGGTGCTGGTCTCGGTGGTCGGGATCGAGAAGGTGGTGCCGAGCTGGCGCGACCTCGAGGTCTTCCTGCAGCTGCTGCCGCGCTCGGCGACGGGCGAGCGGATGAACCCCTACACCTCGCTGTGGACCGGGGTCACCGAGGGCGACGGGCCGCGCGAGTTCCACCTCGTGCTGCTCGACAACGGGCGGACGGCGGCGCTCGCCGACGAGGTCGGTCGGCAGGCCCTGCGCTGCATCCGCTGCGGCGCCTGCCTCAACGTCTGCCCGGTCTACCGGCGGACCGGCGGCCACGCCTACGGCTCTGTCTACCCGGGCCCGATCGGCGCGATCCTGACCCCGCAGCTGGTCGACACGCCGGCGGCGGCGACGCTCCCGTTCGCCTCCAGCCTCTGCGGGGCATGCGGCGAGGTCTGCCCGGTCGGGATCGAGATCCCCAAGCTGCTGGTCCACCTGCGCGCGAAGGCTCCCGAGTCCGCGCTCGAGCGCTTCTCGATGGCGTCGCTGGCGCGGGCGTTCGGCGGGCGGCGCTCCTACGAGCGGCTGCAGCGGACGGCGCGCCTGGTGCAGCGGCCGTTGGTGCGCGACGGCGTGATCGCCTCGGCACCGGGGCCACTGACGGGGTGGACGCGCAGCCGCGACCTGCCGCCGGTCGCCGAGCAGACGTTTCGCGAGTGGTGGCGGGCGCGGTCGGGGGGACGGGCTGGTGCGGGGGCGGCGGCGAGGGCGGGGGTCGGGGATGACCCCTCGCTCACGAACGGCGGGGAGGTCCGTGCGGGGTCATCCTCGACCCCCGCGCGGGGCGCTGCTCCGGTGGTCGGGCACGACTCCGGCGGGGCGGAGCCGCCAGATGCCCGGGGGGCGGTGCTGGCCCGGGTCGGGGCGGCGATCCGGGGCGCCGGGCCGGTGGCGGTGGAGCGCCGCTACCGGCGGCGGGGCGAGGCGACCGGCGAGGAGCTGGTCGAGCTCTTCTGCCGGCGGGTGGGCGAATACCAGGCGATGGTCGCGACGACCGCGGCCCGCGATCTCGCCACGGTGCTGGGGAGGGCCTGCGCCGGTCTGGGAACGATCGCCGTTCCGGCCGGCCTGCCGGCCGCTTGGGTTCCGGACGGCGTCCGCACGCTGGTCGACGACGGTCTCTCCCCGGAGGAGCTCGACCGGGTCGACGGCGTGCTGACCGGGTCCGTCCTGGGGATCGCCGAGACCGGCACGATCGTCCTCGACGGCGGCCCCGAGCA
>DASZUH010000326.1:0-2189 GCA_035547715.1 Solirubrobacterales bacterium | reverse complement strand
GGGGTCGAGTGCAAGGTCGGCATCGCCACCCGCCCGGTCCGCGTGGTGCTACTTTCGATCGGCCTGATCTTCGCGAAGGGAGCCGGAATCGGGGACTTCGAACTCCTCGCCCCGGCGATCTACGTGATCGCCGCCTTGACCATCTTCACGGTCTTCCAGCGCGTCTGGCACGTGCGCAACGAACTCACCCGGATGGACGCCGCGGCGTCCGATCGGGACGAGGGCGGCGCCGAGACCCTGTAACCGACAACGACCCTGGGTGTCCTTTCCCACTCAGCGCCATCCACGGAGGAACCACAGAACTTATGAGCGAGAACAACGCAAACGGCGGCGAGGGCAAGGTTCGCGTCGCGATCGTCGGGGTCGGCAACTGCGCCAACTCCTTCATCCAGGGCGTCCACTACTACAAGGACGCGGACCCGGCGGAGGAAGTCCCCGGCCTGATGCACGTCGATCTCGGCGGCTACCACGTCCGCGACGTCGAATTCGTCGCCGCCTTCGACATCGACCGGGAGAAGGTCGGCAAGGACCTCTCCGAGGCGATGTGGTCGGGCCAGAACGACACGATCAAGTTCGCCGACGTGCCGCACGTCGGCGTCACCGTCCAGCGCGGGATGACCCACGACGGCCTCGGCAAGTACCTGAAAGAGAAGATCACCAAAGCGCCGGGCGAAACCGTCGACGTGGTCAAGGTGCTGAAGGACGCGAAGGCCGACGTGATGGTCTGCTACCTGCCGGTCGGCTCCGAGGAGGCGACCAAGTGGTACGTCGAACAGGCCCTCAAGGCCGGCGTCGGCGTCGTCAACTGCCTGCCGGTGTTCATCGCCCGCGAGGACTACTGGGACAAGCAGTTCGAGGCCGCGGGCCTGCCGATCATCGGTGACGACATCAAGAGCCAGGTCGGCGCGACGATCGTCCACCGCCAGCTCGCCCGCCTCTTCCACGACCGCGGCGTGCGGCTCGAGCGGACCTCGCAGCTGAACGTCGGCGGCAACATGGACTTCTACAACATGCTCGAGCGCGAGCGGCTCGACTCGAAGAAGATCTCGAAGACCAACGCGGTCACCTCGATCATGGGCCACGACCTGCCCGCCGACCAGGTCCACGTCGGCCCCTCCGACTACGTGCCGTGGCTGACCGACCGCAAGTGGGCGCACATCCGGCTCGAGGGCAAAGCCTTCGGCGACGTGCCGCTGACCGCCGAGCTGAAGCTCGAGGTCTGGGACTCGCCGAACTCGGCCGGCGTCGTGATCGACGCGGTGCGCTTGATCAAGCTCGCCCTCAACAACGGCATCTCGGGGCAGCTCGACGGTCCGTCCAGCTACCTGATGAAGAGCCCGCACACGCAGCGTCCCGACGACGAAGCGCGGGAACTGACCGAGGAATTCATCACCGCCAACGCGCGCGGTGCGCGGACCTCGCCGGCCGCCGAAGTCCCCGGCTCGGTCGACTAGTCCGGCGGACAAGACGTCTCCTGGAGCCCGCTTCGGCGGGCTCCTATTGTTTGCGCGACGTGCCCTCGCCCGAGCCACTGACGATCGCCCAGGTCTCGCCCCACCGGCGGTCGACCCGGAAACCGGTCAACGAGTTCGTCGCGCAGCTGAGCGAGGAGCTGGCGCGGCGCGGGCACCAGGTGGTGCGGATCGGCAGCGGCGAGCCGGTCAAGCGGCCGCTGACCGCGCGCCCCTACGACATCGTCCACGTCCACGAGCCGTTCGCGCCGAGCGTCTCGGCGGCGGCGCTCCGCCACTCGCTCTCGCTCAACGTCGCCACCTTCCACGCGCCGCAGGAGCGGGTGCTCTCGACCCAGGTGGCGCGGCCGCTGGTGGAGATCTTCTTCGGGCGGATCGACGCCCGCACCGTCACCAGCGCGGCGACCGCGCGGCTGCTGGAGAAGTACTTCCCGGCGAGTTACGAGCTGATCGAGCCGGACCGCGACTGGGCGGCGATCGCCGACGACTTCGAAGCGGTCTACCGGCGCGTGCTGGCGCGGCGCCACGACCCGACCGGGGACCCGGCGCTGCGGGCGGAGCTGGCGAGGCGGCCGCTGATCGAGGTCGACCTCCACATGCACACCGACCACTCGGGCGACTGCGCGACGCCGGTCGAGGTGCTGCTGCAGACGGCGCGCGACCGGGGCCTCGGGGCGATCGCGGTGACCGACCACAACGAGGTGTCGGGGGCGCTCG
>DASZUH010000325.1:0-2717 GCA_035547715.1 Solirubrobacterales bacterium | reverse complement strand
GGCGGGTCGAGAAGTCGGTCGCGGGCAGGAAGGTCGCGACGGTGCGCGAGCCGGCCAGCGCCTCGACGTCGGCGTCGGTGAGGTAGGTGCAGTGGTCGACCGAGGCGGCGTCGAGCTCGACCGCCAGCCGCACGCCCTCCCCCGGCCCGAGCTGGTTGCCGTGGAGCCGCAGCCCGAGGCCGGCGGCGCGGCCCGCCTCGAGCACCGCCCGGCACTGCTCGGCGGTGAAGGCGCCGGTCTCGCAGAAGGCGTCGATCCAGCGGCAGAGCGGTGCGCAGGCGGCGAGCATCTCGCCGCGGACGAGCTCCACGTAGGCGTCGGGCTCGGACTCGAACTCGGCTGGCACCACGTGGGCACCGAGGAAGGTGACGTCGTCGGTGAGCCTCGCCGCCACCTCGCAGGACTTCGCTTCGCTCGCCACGTCGAGGCCGTAGCCCGACTTGATCTCGACGTGGGTGATCCCGGCGCGCAGGCCCTCCGCGCGCCGCGCCAGGGCGAGGCGCTCGAGCTCCACGGCGCTCGCGGCGCGCGTCGCCTCCGCGGTCGCCCGGATCCCGCCCGCCTCGTACGGCGCGCCCGCCATCCGCGCGGCGAACTCGGCGGACCGGTCGCCGGCGAAGACCAGGTGCGTGTGGCTGTCGACGAAGCCGGGCATGACGCAGCGGCCGCCGGCGTCGACCAGGGCGTCGGCCTCCACCCCGGCCGGTTCGACCGCGACCACCTCGCCGTCTTCGAAGACGACGGCGGCGGCGCGGAGCACGCCGAGCTCCCCCTCACCCCCCAGCGTCGGCTCGTTGGTGACCAGCGACCCGATGTTGTCGATCGCGAGCGAGCTCACCAGGCGCCGCCGTCGCCGCCGCCCCCGCCGCCGCCGAGCGCCGCGATCGCGTCGCGCAGCTCGGCTTCGACGTCGAGCGTGCGGTGCGCGCCGTCGCGGACCACGAACCCGCCGCCGACGATCACGCTGGTGACGTCGGCCGCCGTCGCCGCGAAGACGATCGACGGCGCCGCCGTCTCCGGCGTGATCCCGGCGAGGCGGACGCCGCGGCCGGAGAGGGTGACGAGGTCGGCGAGCCGGCCCCGTTCGATCGCCCCCGCCTCGGGCCAGCCGATCGCCCGCTGGCCATCGGCCGTCGCCGCGGCCAGCAGCGCCGCGGCGTCCTGGTTGCCGCGCTCGAGCCGCTCGAGCCGCTCGTCGAGCTCCACCGCGCGGCACTCCTCGAAGAGGTCGACCACCGCCTGCGAGTCGCTGCCGAGGGCCAGGCGCGCGCCGGCCGCCCGCAGCGCCGCGGCGGGCCCGATCCCGTCGGCGAGGTCGCGCTCGGTGGTCGGGCAGAGGCAGACGGTGGCGCCGGCCGCGCCGAGGAGCGCGCGGTCGCGCTCGCTCGGGTGGGTGACGTGGACCGCGGTGAAGCGCTCGTCGAGGGCCCCGGCCTCGGCCAGCACCTCGGTCGGGGTGCGGCTGTAGGCGGCGATGCTCGCGGCGTTCTCGGCGGGCTGCTCGGAGACGTGCGCGTGCAGGGGGGCCTCGCGCTCGCGCGCCCACCCGGCGACGAGCGCGGCCTCCCCAGGCGCGACCGCGCGCACGCTGTGGATCGCGGCGCCGATCCGCGCCCGCGGCCCGCGCTCGAGCGCCCCGACCCGCTCCGCCCAGCGCTCCGCGGTCCCGTCGGAGAAGCGCCGTTGTCCCGCGGCCGGCTCCTCGCCGATCCCGCCGTGCAGATAACAGGTGTCGAGCAGCGTGATCCGGATCCCGGCCTCGCGCGCCGCCGCGATCACCGCCGCCCCCATCGCGTTCGGGTCCTCGTAGGGGTTGCCGTCGGGGGCGTGGTGGACGTAGTGGAACTCGCCGACGCTCGTCACCCCGGCCAGCGCCATCTCGCCGAAGGTGGCCCGGGCGAGCGCGAAGTAGAGGTCGGGATCGAGCAGCGCCGCCGCCTCGTACATCCGCTCGCGCCAGGTCCAGAAGGTCCCGCGGCCGGCCTCGGCCTTGCCGCGGAAGGCGCGCTGGAAGGCGTGCGAGTGGGCGTTGGCGAGGCCGGGCAGCGTGTAACCGGGGAGGACGACCGCGTCCGCGGGCGGCTCGGCCACGCCGATGCGCACGCTGATGATCCGTTCCCCGGCGACGTCGATCACGACGCCCGCCGTCGCCGCCTCGCCGCCGAGCCAGGCGTACTCGCACCAGAACCTCGGCGAGCCCCCCATCGCCTCGGCCCTCACGAGCCGACCCGCGCGACCAGCGCCTCGATCCGCCGGACGAACTCGTCCTTGCCGTGGCGCTCGAACTCGGCCCAGGTCGAGAGGCTCGACATGTCGGCCATCCGGTCGACGAAGAGGATGCCGTCGAGGTGGTCGACCTCGTGCTGGAAGGTGCCCGCGGTGAGGCCACGGCGGGTCACCCGCCGCGGCGTCCCGTCGCGGTCGAGGTAGCGCGCCTCGACGTTCTCGAAGCGCTCCAGGTCACCGCGCACGTTCGGCATCGAGAGGCACCCCTCGTTGGTGGCGAAGGTGACCTCGTCCAGCGGGGTCAGCTCGGGGTTGACGATCACGGTCAGCGGGATCGGCGGCTTGTAGGGGTAGCGGGGGTTGCCCTCGCGCACCTCGATCACCGCGATCCGCTTCGACACGCCGACCTGCGGCGCCGCCAGCCCGGCGCCGTTCGCCGCCCGCATCGTCTCGATCATGTCGTCGATCAGCCGCTGCGTCGCGGCGCTCGC
>DASZUH010000324.1:0-4279 GCA_035547715.1 Solirubrobacterales bacterium | reverse complement strand
CGTCACCCAGTCGCTGATGACGATCCCGGCCCTCGGGCTCTTCCTCGTCACCTTCTTCGGCGTCGAGCAGCCGTGGATGATCTACCTCGGCGTCTTCCTCTTCGGCGCCGTCAACTGCGTCGACAACCCGACCCGCCAGAGTTTCGTGATCGAGATGGTCGGCCCCGACCGCCTCGTCAACGCGGTCTCGCTGAACAGCGTGATCATCGAGACGGCGCGGATCATCGGCCCCGCCTTCGCCGGGGTGATCATCGCCGCCTTCGGCGTCGTCCCCTGCTTCGGCATCAACCTGCTCACCTTCGTCGCGATGCTCCTGGCGCTCTGGTCGATGGACCCGCGCGCGCTGCAGGCGCCGCCGCCGGCGGTCCGCAAGCCGGGCGCGATCCGCGCGGGCCTGCGCCACGTCCGCCGCACGCCGGAGCTGGCGGTGCCGCTGGCGCTGATGGCGCTCGTCGGCACGCTCGGCTTCAACTTCCAGGTGGCGCTCCCGCTGCTGGCCAAGTTCAGCTTCGGTGCCGGCGCCGGCTCCTACGCGGTCCTGGTCTGCGCGATGGGGGCCGGCTCGATCATCGCCGCGCTGGTCAACGGCAACCAGGGCAAGACCGGCTCGCGAGTGATCGCCGCCGCCTCGCTCGCCTTCGGCGTCGCCGCCCTGCTCGCCGCGGCGATGCCCGACCTGATCCTCGAGGCGGTCACGCTGGCGGCCCTGGGCGCCGCCGCGGTGATCTTCGTCTCCTCGGTCAACTCGACGATCCAGCTCGCCGTCTCGGCCGAGATGCGCGGCCGCGTGATGGCGCTCTTCTCGATCGTCTTCCTCGGCTCGACGCCGATCGGGGGCCCGCTCACCGGCTGGCTCGCCGAAGCCTACGACCCGCGCCTCACGCTGGTCCTCGCCGGGATCTCCGGCCTCGGCGCCGCCTGGGCGGCGCGGGTGATCTTCACCCGGATGCGCGAGCGGGCGGGAACTCATTCCCGCCCGCTCGAGGCAACCGTCTAGGCGACCGGGCTACTTGACGTAGCCGGCCGATTCGAGGTAGGCGGCCGCGGCTTCCGCCGGCGACTGCCGTTCGAGTTCGACCCGGGCGTCGAGCTCCTGCATCACCTTCAGCGTCAGCCCGCTCTGGACGTCTTCGATCGTCTTCTGGTAGTCGGGCCCGGCTTCTTCGGCGACCTTCTTCTGGGTCACGAAGATCACGTTGCCCGCCGGGAACACGTGCTTGTCGTCTTCGAGGATGACGAATTTTTCCTTCTCCGCCGCGAGCTGCGGATCGGTGGTGAAGAGGATCGAGAGATCCGCCTGTCCCTTTTCCAGCACCGTGTAGCGGAGTTCGATGTCGACGGGCTTGAATTCCTTGAATTTCAGCCCGTAGTACTTTTCGAGCCCGGCCAGGCAGTCGATCCGTTCTTCGCACTCGGGTGAACCGTAGAGGCTGAGTTTTTCACTCACCCCTTCGAGGTCGGAGATCGTTTTCAGGTGGTACTTTTCCGCCGTCGATTTGAGCAGCCCGACCGCGTTGGCGCTGGCGAACGGGGTTGGCTTGAAGGCCACGAGGCCTTCTTTTTCGAATTCGGCATTGGCCTTTTCCCACGCTTCGGTGGCGTCGGCGGGGACTTCTTCCGGTTCCAGCCCGAAGAACGCGGTGAGGGCGGTGGAGGCGTACTCCGGGTAGCCCGAGACCTTGCCCGCCTTCAGCGTCTTCAGGGCGACGGTTTCGGAGCCGAGGCTGAGATCGCTCTTCGCGTTGAAGCCCGCCGCCTGCAGGGCCTGCGTGTAGATTTCGCCGAGGATTTCCTGTTCGGGGAAATTCTTCGAGCCGATCGTCAGGCTGACCTTGGCGTTCGCGGGATTCGAGGTGATCGCTTCCGCCCCGCCCGCCGCTTCTTCGCCGCCGGCTTCCGCTTCGCCTTCCTCGCTTGCTTCTTCGCCCGCTTCACCGGCCGACGGTTCCGCTTCGGTCGCTTCCGAGGTGCTGTCCGAGCCGCCGCCGCAGGCCGAGATGCCGACCGCCAGCGCGAGCGCCGCGATCAACATCGCCAGTGCCATCAGCGGCCTGTGGTTGTTGAACCTCACTGCGTGCCTCCTTGTGTGTGTTTGGGTGGGACGAGCCGATCAGCGGGCCTGCAGGCGCAGGCCCTTGGAGGTGAGCCGCCTCTGCAACCCTGCCAAGGCGAACTCGAAGAGGAGTGCGAGGATGGCGGTGCAGATCGCGCCGGCGACGACGCCGTCCACCCCGTACACGTTTTCGCCGAGGATGAAGTCACCCAGGGTGACCACGCCGACGAGCGGCGCGATCGTCGCCGTCGCGACGATGTTGACGGTCGCGCCTCGGACGCCGGTCATGATGCTCGGCACGGCGAGCGGCAGCTCCACCTTGCGCATGGTCTCGAGCTCGGTCATGCCGATCCCACGCGCGGCGTCGACCGCCGCCCGGTCGACCTGGCGGACCCCGACGAACGTGTTGGTGAGGATCGGTGGGATGCCGAGCACCGCCAGCGCGCCGGTGAGGGGGACGATGCCGACCCCGATCATCGCCGCGACGAAGGCGATCAGCGCCAGCTCGGGGACCGCGCGGCCGGCGTTCCCGAGGCCGACGGCGAGCAGCTCGCCGGCCCCCTTGTGGCCGAAGTAGAGCCCGAGCGGGAGCGCGATCAGCAGCGCCACGGCGAGCGCCAGCACGCTCACCTCGACCTGCGTCCAGGCGAGTTCGAGGACCTGTTCGATGCCGCCGACCTTCTTGCCGCCGGTGACGCTCGAATCCTGCTTCGAGAAGATGAATTCGAAGGCGCCGGTGAAGCCCGCGAAGAGGGGGTGGGTGAAGAGCGCCGCGCTCATGCGGCCGTCTCCGCCGCCCGGCGCCAGGGCGTCGCCAGCCGCTGCACGAAGAGGAAGGCGGTGTCGAAGGCGAGTGCCATCAGGATCGCGATGCCGCCCGCGAGGATGATCGCGGTCGGGAAGGTCAGGTTGGCTTCGGAGTAGATCTGCGTACCGAGGCCGCCGGCGTGGGCGAAGACGGCGAGCGTCGCGATCGCCACGGTGCTGACCGTCGCGATCCGCAGGCCGCCGATGATCTCCGGCACCGCCAGCGGTAGCTCGACCTTCCAGAGGATCTGGCGGTCGGTGAGGCCCATCCCGCGCGCCGCGTCCTTGGCGGACTCCGGCACGTTGGCGAGCCCGCTCATGACGTTGCGGTAGATGATCTGCAGCGTGTAGGCGCTGAGCGCGATGATCGCGGTCTCGCGACCGCGGCCGGTCATCGGCAGCAGCAGCAGGAAGAAGGCCACGCTGGGGATCGCGAAGAGGACCCCGGTGCCGGCCAGCAGCGGCCACTGCAGCAGGTGGTAGCGGTGGGCGACCAGGGCGAGCGCGAAGGCGATGACGAAGCCGACCAGCACCGAGATGATCACCAGTTCGAACTGCTGCAGGGTCGGGGTGCCGTAGCGGTGGAGGTTTTCCGCAGCCCAGTTCCAGCAGAAGAGGTGGCTGGGGTGCGCCTGGCAGGGCAGCGTTTCGCCGGAGCGTTCTTTGACGAACCCTTCGCCGACTTCGCCGACGACGCCGAGCTGCAGGCCCGCGAGCAGGCTAGTCATGGGGTCGCTCCACCGCCGGCTGCTCGTCCGTCTTCGCCTCCGGCGAGGCGAGGAACTCGGAGATGATCTCGACCGAGAGGATGCCGACCACGGAGCCGTCGTGGTCGACCACCGGCGCGTACATCGACTCGCCCTGCAGCAGGTCGGCGAGCGCGTCGCGCATCACGTCGCCGGTTTCCAGGACCGGGCCGAGCGGGGCGTCGGCGGTGTCCGGGACGGTGTCCGCGGCGAGGTCGCGCGCGGTGAGCCAGCCCTGCGGGCGTTCGCGCTCGTCGACCAGCAGCGCGTAGGGCACTTCGACGTCGGGCGCCGCGAGCTGGGCGCGCACCTCGGAGGTCGGCCGGCCGGCGCGGGCGTGCGGCGCTTTCCAGAGGTTGATGTCGCGGACGCGCATCAGCGAGAGGCGCTTCAGCGCCCGGTCGGCGCCGACGAAGTCCTCGACGAACCCGTTCGCGGGCGCCATCAGGATCTCGGCCGGCGTCGCGTACTGCTCGACCCGCCCGTGTTCTTTCATGATCGCGATCCGGTCGCCCATCTTGATCGCCTCGTCGATGTCGTGGGTGACGAAGAGGATCGTCTTGCGGATGTTCGCCTGCAGGCGCAGGAACTCGTTCTGCAGGCGCTCGCGGTTGATCGGGTCGATCGCGCCGAAGGGCTCGTCCATCAGCATCACCGGCGGGTCGACGGCGAG
>DASZUH010000323.1:0-4006 GCA_035547715.1 Solirubrobacterales bacterium | reverse complement strand
CCGCGTGGGCACCTCGCCCGCCCCGAACCAGCCGCCGACGTGCGGCGTCACCCTGTCGGCGACGAAGGCGCGCACGGCGTCGCGGATGTCGCGCTCCTCGTCGGAGAGCATGCGGTCGACGGCGAGGAAATCCTCGGCGCGAGGCTTCGCGGACGGTGCAGCGCTCGACATCGACTCCTCCTTCCGGGCCCGCTCATCGGGCCACCCCGCGCCAGGATAGCCCTCCCCCGGTCCGTGGCAACCCCGCGACGATGGCCCCTCACCGCAGGTGACGTTTCTGCGACTTCAGGTCTCGGCGCCGGCGGGCTCGGAGGGGGTGGTCGGGCGGTGCTCGCTCCCCGGACGGTGCTCGAGGCCGGTGCCCTCGAGGTCGACGTTGGGGACGAGCCGGTCGAGCCAGGCGGGGATCCACCAGGCGCGGGCGCCGAGCATCGCCATCACCGCGGGCACGATCGTCATCCGCACGACGAAGGCGTCGAAGAGGATGCCGACGGCGAGCGCGAAGCCGATCGATTTGATGATCGGTTCTTCCGGCGCGATGAACCCGGCGAAGACGCTGATCATGATCAGCGCCGCCGCGGTGACGACGCGGGCGCCGTGGCGGAAGCCGACCCGGACCGAGTCGAGGGCGTCCGCCCCGTGCGCGTGTTCCTCCTTCATCCGCGAGACCAGGAACACCTGGTAGTCCATCGCCAGGCCGAAGAGGATCCCGATCGCCAGCACCGGCAGGAAGCTGAGGATCGTCGGCGAGGCTTCGATGCCGAAGAGGCCGGCCGCGGTGCCTTCCTGGAAGACCGCGACGACGGTGCCGAAGGAGGCGCCGATCGTGAGCAGGAAGCCGACGATCGCCAGCAGCGGCACCGGGATCGAGCGGAAGGCGACCATCAGCAGGAGCAGCGCCAGGCCGACCACGACGACGAGGTAGAGCGGCAGCGAATCGGAGAGCTGCCTGGAGACGTCGATGTTGGAGGCGGTCGCGCCGGCGACCAGCAGGTTGGTGCCGTCGGCCGCCACCGTCTGTTCGCGGACCGCTTCGACCAGGTCTTCGGTGGCGGTCGATTCCGGGCCGCTCTTCGGCGTCACGCCGATCACCGCGATCGATTCGCCTTCGTCGAAGGCCGGCTTGCCGACCTTGGCGACGTCTTCGAGCCCGCCCAACTCCGTCGCGACCGCTGCGGCCGCGGCCTTGCCGCCACCGGGCGGCAGTTCGGCCACCACCGTCAGCTGGCCGTTGGCGCCGGCGCCGAAGCCCTTGGTGATCAGGTCGTAGGCCTGGCGCTTCGTTTCGTGCTTGGGCGCGGTGCCCTCGCCGGGCAGCCCGAGGCGCATGTTGAGGACCGGGATCGCGAGGACCAGCAGGAGGATCGCCGGGACCACGGCGACGGCGACCCGGTGGCGGGTGACGAAGCCGACCCAGCGCTTGCCCATCGTCTCGTCGTTGCCGCGCGGCCGTTCGAGGTTCTTGCCCTTCAGCGCCCGCCGCCCGGCGAAGCCGAGCAGCGCCGGGACCAGGGTCAGCGCGATCAGCACCGCGATCACCACGGTGCCCGCGGCGGCGAGGCCCATCGCGGTCAGGAACGGGATCCCGCAGACGGTCAGCGCGGCGAGCGCGATCGCCACGGTCGAGCCGGCGAAGACGACGGCGCTACCCGAGGTGCCGACCGCGTGGCCGATCGCCTCTTCGGGGTCGAAGCCCTTGGCCACGCTGGTGCGGTACCGGGAGACGATGAAGAGCGCGTAGTCGATCCCGACCGCCAGCCCGAGCATCGCCGCCAGGGTGCTGGTGGTCGAGCCGAGCGTGGTGAAGGCGGTGAAGAGCGTGACCCCGAGGACGCCGATCCCGACCCCGATCGCGGCGGTGACCAGCGGCAGCCCGGCGGTCAGCAGCGAGCCGAAGGTGATCGTCAGGACGATCAGGGCGACGACGACCCCGATCAGCTCCGAGGCACCCCCGACGTCGGCTTTTTCTTCGCCCGCGGCGCCGCCGAACTCGACCTGGAGCCCGGCCTTCTCGGCGGGCGCGAAGGAGTCCTGCAGATGTTGGCGCTGCGCCGACTTGATCATGTCTCGCTGGTCTTCGAACTGGACCTGGGCGAGCGCATAGGCGCCGTCCTTGGAGACCGCGCCCGGCGTTTCCAGCGGGTTGGTGATCGAGACGACGCCCGGCGTCTTCGTCGCCGTGGCGATGCTGCTTTCGATCGCCTGCGCGTCTTCGACGACCTTGCCGCCCTCGGGGGCGGCGAAGACCACCTGGCCGGCGGCGCCGCTGGCGCTCGGCAGCTTTTCCTTCAGTAGGTCGATCGCCTGCTGGGAGCCGGTGCCGGGGATCTTGAATTCTTCCGAGAAGGGCTTCGAGACGGCGGCGCCGACGACGCCGACGATGACCAGGACGGCGATCCAGATCGCCAGCACCCGGCGTCGGTGGACGAATGAGTTGCGCCCGAGGCGCTGGAGGATGGCTGCCATGTTCTTCCTTCTCGGGGGGCCAGGGAACGGAGGATTATTGCACGTGCTTGCAGATTTACAAGGTCAGGCAAATTTGCAACCAACTGTTAACATGAGGCCGATGGCCACCGAGGAGGGCCTGCGCGCCCTGAAGAAGCAGCGGACGCGTCGCGACATCGTGGTCGCGACCCTCGAACTGACCCTCGAGGATTCCTACCGGGCGACGACGATCCCGCTGATCGCCGAGCGGGCGATGGTCTCGCCGCGCACCGTCTCCGCCTACTTCCCGAACAAAGACGACATCGCCTTCGACAACACCGACGACGTGATCGCCGAGCTCGAAACCCACCTGGGCGAAGACGACGCGCCGCTGGTCGACCGGTTGCGCCGCTGGATCTACGACCGCGAGCCGAATGACAAGGACCTCTCCTACCTGCGCATGCGGGCGGTGACCGCGGACCCCGACCTGCGCCTGATCGAGCACCGCCACCTCGACCGCCTCGGCGCCGCGGTCGCCCGCGCGGCGGCGGCGGAAATCGGGGCCGACCCGCAGGACCCCGGCCCGCAGACCTTCGCCGCCGCCTTCCTCGGCGTCGTCCTCGCGGTGCGCGAACGCGTGCTGCGGGAAACGCCCGCCGAGCCGAAGGGCGACTACCTCGACGCCGGCTTCACCTTCCTCGAGGCCGGCCTGGCGGCCCTGCGCCCGGGCGCGCGGCGCACCTGAGCGACGGCATCGCCCGTCCCCCGCGATGACCGCGACGCCTCAGCGGCGCGGCAAGGGGAAGCGCATGATCAGCTCGGTGCCGCGGCCCTCCTGGGAGATCGTCAGGTGGGCGCTGAGGCGGGCGATGATCGAGAGGCCGAGGCCGAGGCCGTCGGAGGCCGGGTTGCCGAATCCCACGCCGCGGTCGAGCACGCGGATCTCGAGCCAGTCGTCGGCGACCGAGGCGGTCAGGGAGATCGTTTCGTCCTCGTGGGCGTCGGCGTGCTTGACCGCGTTGGTGACGGCCTCCGAGACCGCGAGGGCGATGTCCTGGCAGAGCTCCGGGTCGGCGCCCTGGGCGGCGGCGAAGTCGACGGCGGCGTGGCGGAAGTTGGGGACGACGTCGGGGCTGCCGGGATGACAGACCTTCAGCGAGACGACCGAGGGGGCGGTTGGCTCGCCCTCGATCGGCGGCGCGGTCATCCCTCGTCCCGATCGTCGGTGACCGCCGCCATCGCGATCGCCTGGCCATCGCGCTTGACCACGACGAGGTAGCCGTCGTGGCGCTCGACCACGTCCTCGACGCTGTCGATCTGGTGACCCGGGACGACGAGGAAGCGGTCGAAGTTCGAGCGCACCCGCTCGTAGGCGGCGATCGTCATCTCCACCGTCGCGGTGCAACCGAGGTTGCCGCACTCGCAGACGAACACCGCCGCCTGCGCGGCCTCGGTGCCGCGCTCGATCGCCTCGTTGACACGCCGTCCGTTGACCTCGGCCGAGGCCGCTCGCTCGACGAAGCGCGGCTCCTCGGCCCTCTTCGGACGATCCTCGTTCACGCCTCCCGGGAGTTCCCCCACG
>DASZUH010000322.1:0-11175 GCA_035547715.1 Solirubrobacterales bacterium | reverse complement strand
CCCCCCCCCCACGCCCGGGACGCACCTCGGACGGCCGCCACGGCCGCGAACCGCGGCCTCGAATCGCGGACTACGCCCTAGTCCTCCTTCAGGACCGAGTACCAGATGCGCTCGGCGACGCGGGTGAGTTCGTCGGCCAGGCGCGCCAGGCGCCGGTAGAGCTCGCGGCGCGCGGTGACCTCGCGCAGGTCTTCGTTCTCGACCAGCGCCGACATCGCCCGGCGGTAGGTGTGCTGCAGCCGGCGCTGGTCCTTGACCGCCCGGTCGGCGATCTCGGTGGCGGCGTCGCGCCGGCCGGCGGCGAAGGCGCGCAGCGCCTGGTCGAGCCGCGCCACGCCCGCCGCCAGCTGGCCGGCCATCGTCGCCATCGCCTCGTCGGGCTCGGTCGACATCGCCGTGGCCTCGCCGACCAGGTTCTTCGCGCCGTTGACGATTTCGTCGAGGCCGCGCGAGAGCTCGAAGATGTCCTCGGCGTCGAGCGGCGTGGTGAAGGCTTCCGAGAGCGCCTTGCGCAGGGTCCGCTTGCGGCGGTCGGCCTCGTGCTCGAGCGCTTTCAGGCGGGGGCCGTCGGCGGGTTCCCCGCGCGTCCAGGCGGCCAGCTCGCGCGCCGCCTCGGCGGTCAGCCCGGACTGCTCGGTCAGCATCCCCATCACGTCGGGATTCGCCGGCAGGAACCAGAGCCGCCGCCGCTTCACGCCAGCCTCCAGATCGGCAGGGCCAGCGCGCCGAGCGCCGCCGCCCCGGGCAGGGTGAGCAGCCAGGCGGCGGCGATCGACTCGACCACCGACCAGCGCACGTGGCGCCAGCGCCGCCGGCCGCCGCCGACCCCGACCACCGTGGAGGCGACCACCTCGGTGGTCGAGACCGGCGCCCCGAGGTAGGAGGCCGGGATGACGACCGCGGCCGAGGCGCTCTGCGAGGCGAAGGCGCCGAGCGAGGAGAGGCGGAAGATGTGGCGGCCCACGGTGCGGATGATGCGCCAGCCTCCCAGGGCGGTGCCGAGCGTGAGCGAGACCCCGCAGAGCACCTTCGCCCAGAGCGGCACGGCGAAGGAATCGATCCGGCCGTCGGCGAGCAGCAGCGCGCCGATCACGCCCATCGCCTTCTGGCCGTCGTTGGCGCCGTGGCCGAAGGCGAGCGCCGCCGACATCGCCCACTCGGCGCCGACGATCGGTCGCCGCGCCCGGCGCGTCGCCCGGCGCATCAGCAGCCAGTCGGTGCGCGAGAAGGCGAAGCCGAAGCCGAGCCCGAGGGCGGGGGAGACGGCGAGGGCGATCAGCACGCCCGCCAGGCCGACCGGGTGCAGACCGTCGAGGCCGCCCCAGCGGATCGCGCCGAGGCCGGAGTCGACGAAGGCCGCCCCGGCCAGGCCGCCGACCAGGGCGTGGGCCGAGCTCGAGGGCAGGCCGAGGCGCCAGGTGCCGACGTTCCAGACGGTCGCCGCCAGCACCCCGGCGCCGATCACGGCGACCGCGCCGGCCCCGGTCACGGTGACGATCCCGGCGATCGTGCCCGCGACCGCGGTGCCGACGACGACCGCCCCGAGCAGGTTGAAGGTCGCCGCCAGGGCCACCGCCGGCCCCGGTCGCGCGGCGCGGCCGGTGACCAGGGTGGCGATCGCGTTGGCGGCGTCGTGGAACCCGTTGGTCAGCGCGAAGGCGACCGCGATGGCTATCGCCAGGGCAAGTTCCACGGCGCCTCCTCGGCCACGATCCGCTCCATGGGCAGAGGATGCGACCCCGCGCCGGGGGTCGCATCCGTTCGGGGCCGCACTCCGCCGGGCGGGTCTACCGAACCCCGGAGGGGACCCCCGGCGCGGGCGCCGCGGGGATCTCGGGCCGGGCTTCGCCGTGGCCGAAGCGGACGTCGGGCAGCACCCGGTCGAGCCAGGACGGCAGCCACCAGGCCGCCCGGCCGCTCAGCCGCAGGAACACCGGCAGCAGCAGCAGGCGGACGAGGAAGGCGTCGAGCAGGACGGCGACGCCGAGGATCGTCCCCATCTCCTTCGGCGGCAGCGGCCCGGAGAGGGCGAAGGTGAAGAACACCGCCACCATCACCGCGCCCGCGGCGAGGATCACGCGGCCGGAGTGGGCGAGCCCGCCGACCATCGCCTCCTTCGGGTCGCCGGTCGCCTCCCAGTGCTCGCGCGCCGCGGAGAGCAGGAAGACCGTGTAGTCCATCGCGATCGCGAAGATCATCGCGAAGAAGAACACCGGTCCCCAGGCATCGAGGAAGCCCTGCGATTCGAAGCCGAGCAGGCCCGAGAGGTGGCCGTGCTGGAAGATCAGCACGGCGACGCCGAAGGCCGCCCCGGTCGAGAGCAGGTTGGCGAGCACGCCGATCGCCGCCACCAGCGGCGCCTGGAAGGCGATCAGCAGGAGCAGGAAGCCGAGCGCGAGCACGACGCCGATGACCAGGGGCGTCTTCGCCGAGAGCGCCGCTTCGAGGTCGTGGTTTTCGGCCGCGGGTCCGCCGACCAGGGCGCCCGCGGGCAGCTCCGAGCGCAGCCGGTCGATGGTTTCGCCGGTCGCGTCGGTGGACGGCCCGGTGGTCGGGACGGCCTGGATCATGACCAGGCCTTCGCGGCCCGGCACCGGCCTGCCGACCGCGGCGAGGCCTTCGTCGCCGCGCAGGGCGGCGACCGACGCGGCCGCTTCGGCGCGCGGCACGACCACCTGCAGGGTGCCCGGCGTGCCGGCGCCGAAGCCCGCGCCGACCTGCCGGTAGCCGACCCGCGAGGAGTCCGACTTCGGCACCACCTTGATCGATGGCATGCCGGTCTTCATCCCCAGCACCGGGATCGCCAGGCCGACCAGGACGACCAGCGCGACGCCGCCGAAGGCGATCGGGTGGCGCCAGAGCAGTTCGCCCCAGCGGGCGAAGCGCGGCGAGCGGTGCTCGCCCGAGTGCGCCCACGGCAGCGCCAGCTTGTCGACCCGCGGCCCGAGCTTGGCCAGCACGGCGGGGAGGAGGGTGAGCGTCGCCGCGAGGACGAAGATCACCGAGAACATGATCCCCAGCGACATCGAGCGGAACGCCGGGCTCGGCACCAGCATCACCGCCGAGAGCGAGATCAGCACCGTGACGCCGGAGAAGAGGACCGCCTTGCCGGCCGTGTCCATCGTCTCGCCGACCGCCTCGGCGACGTTCTCGTGCTGCCCGAACAGCGCGCTCCGGAAGCGCATGACGATGAAGAGCGCGTAGTCGATCCCCAGCGCCAGCGCGAACATCAGGGCGAAGTTCATCGCCCAGATCGAGATCGGCGAGATCAGCGTGCCGAGGTAGAGGACGCCGGCCGCGGCGACCAGGCCGACGATCGTCAGGAGCAGCGGCAGCCCGGCGGCGACCAGTGAGCCGAAGGCGAGCACGAGGATCGCCAGCGTCACCGGCCAGGAGAAGAGCTCGGACTTCATCATCGCTTCGCGGTTGGCTTCGTTGAAGTCGGACCACATGCCGGCGGCGCCGGTGAGGTTGGCTTCGACGCCGGCCGCGGCGACGTCGGCGACTTCGCCCTTCAGGTCATCGGCGGCGGCGACCATCTTGTTCGGGCTCGCCGCGGCGGTGCCGACGACGATCGCGGTGTGGCCATCGGCCGAGATCTGGCCGCTCGCCGCGGGCCCGATCACGCGGCCGACCTTCGAGTCGGCGGCGAGCACCGCGCCGACGCGGGCGACCGTGCGGCGGAACGCCGGATCGGTCGCGGTCAGCCGATTCGAGTGGACGGCGACCTGGATCGCGTAGGAGCCGGAGCCAGCGAAGGCGCGGTCGGCGGCTTCACGGACCCGCACCGACTCCGAGCCGTTCGCCTGCCAGCCGGCCCCCGAGAGCGCCGTCTCGACCCGCGGGGCGAAGATCCCGAGGCCGACGGCGACGACCGCCCAGGTGATGAAGACTGCGCGCCGGTGCCGGGCGGCGAAGCGTCCCAGCCGACCGATCGGACCGAGCGCGCTCATCGGGCGCACCCCCTCCGGAAGCCCAGGTGGCGCTGCAGGAGCCAGGAGGTGGGGCAGTTGCCGAAGGCGACGAAGGCCAGCTGGTTGGCACCGACGAAGGCGGTCAGCAGCAGGAACCAGGGGGTGACGATCGCGGCGAGCAAGGCGCTCAGGAGGGTCATCGTGCCCGCCAGGAGGAAGAGGACCCGCTCCAGCGGCCACCTCATCGGGGCGGCCCTGCCACCGTTCGTCGTATCCACCGTAGCCATCGCGCTATCCTTTCTAAGAAGTACAAATTAACAACTTCACAGTTGTGGAAGAGAGCGTAGCAGAGACATGCAAAGCCCATTGACCCCCGAAGCCGCCGAGCTGATCGCCCGTCGCTTCCTGGCCCTCTCCGACCCGACCCGGCTGCGGATCGTCGACCTCCTGCGCAGCCGCGAGGAAGCCTCGGTGCGCGAGCTGACCGAAGCGCTCGACACCTCCCAGCAGAACGTGTCCAAGCACCTCGCCACCCTGCACGGCGAGGGCTTCGTCTCGCGCCGCAAACAGGGGACCAGCGTGATCTACGCGATCGCCGACCCGGCCGTCTTCGACCTCTGCGAGCAGGTCTGCGGCGGCATCGAAGCGCAACTCGCGTCGCTCGGCGCGGCGCTGAAAGCCTGAGCGGAGGAGACGACGATGTCACCAGAGCAACTCGCGGAGCTGATCGCCGGCGGCGCGCCGGTCACCGTCCTCGACGTCCGTCCCGACGCCGACTGGCACGTCGAAGGCCCCGGGGTGAACTTCGTCCACGTGCCCGCGGCCGCGGCGATCGACGGTGCCCGGGCCCTGGCCGGGCGGCTGCCCGGACGGGTCGCGGTCGTCTGCGAACGGGGCCGGACCGCGCGCGGCGTCGCCGCCGCGCTGCGCGACGCCGGCGTCGACGCGACCGTCCTCGAGCACGGCATGCGCGGCTGGATCGGGACCCTGCGGGCCTATCCGGTGGACCTCGGCCTGCCCGGCGTGCGCATCGTGCAGGTCCAGCGACCCGGCCGCGGCTGCCTCTCCTACCTGATCGCCGTCGGCGACGAGGCGCTGGTCGTCGATCCCGCCCCCGACGCCTCCTTCTACGTCGACCTCGCGGCGGGGATGGACGCCCGCATCACCCAGGTCTTCGACACCCACGTCCACGCCGACCACCTCTCCGGCGCGCGGGCCCTGGCCGACCTGACCGGCGCCGTGCTGCGCCTGCCCGCGGCCTCGCTCGATCGCGGCGTCGCCTACGCCGATCGGCTCGTGCCGGTGACCGACGGCGAAGTGATCGTCGCCGGCCCGCCCGCGATCCGGGCACTGGCCCTGCCGGGCCACACCACCGACATGACCGGCCTCCTGATCGGCGACCGCGCCCTGGTCGCGGGCGACTCGCTCTTCGCCGACGGGATCGCCCGGCCGGACCTCCAGCGCGGCGATCGGGAGGGGGCGCTGGAGATGGCGCGGGTCCTCCACAACACACTGCGGGAGCGCATCCTGCGGCGGTCCGGCGACCTCACCCTGCTGCCCTGCCACACCCATCCCGGCGTGCGGCCGGCGGCGATCGCGCCCAGCCTCGACGAGGTCCGCGCCGCCGTGCCGGAGCTCTCGATCGACGACCCCGACCGCTTCGCCACGCTGCTGACGGCGGCGATGCCGCCGCGCCCGGCCAACTACGAGTCGATCATCGCGGTCAACTCCGGGCTCGCGGACTTCGACGCCGACCTGGAGGGCGGCGGGAACAGCTGCGCGGCGCGGTGAGCCACCTGCCGTTGCTGATCCCGATCGGCGTCCTGATCGGGGTGCTGCTCGGCTCGGTCGGCGGCGGCGGCTCGTTGGTCGCGGTGCCGGCGCTGGTCTACGTCGGCGACCAGAGCGTGCGCGGCGCCCAGGCCGGGGCGCTGGTCGTGGTCGTCGCCGCCTCGACCATCGGCCTCGCCGCCTACCTGCGCCGCGGCGACGTCCGCCGGCGCGCCGGCCTCGCCTTCGGCGCCGCCGCCGGGGCCAGCTCCTTCGCCGGGTCGGTGCTGAGCCGGCACCTCGACCCGAACGTGCTGCTGCTCGCCTTCGCGCCGGTGATGGTCCTCGGCGCGGTCGCGATGGTGGGCGAGCGCGGCCGTGCCGCCTCGACCTTCCGCCCCTGGCGCGAGGGCGTCTCGCCGGGGCCGGTGGCGCGGGTCACGTTCTTCGGCCTGGCGACCGGCTGGCTGACCGGACTCTTCGGCGTCGGCGGCGGCTTCGTGATCGTCCCGGTGCTGGTCCTCGGGCTCGGCTTCGGCCTGATGGAGGCGATCGGGACCAGCCTGCTGGTGATCATCATCGGCTCGCTCGTCGCCCTCGCCGAGCGCGTCGGCGGCGGCGCGATCGACTGGGGCGTCATCGTGCCCTTCGCCGCGGCGGCGGTTGCGGGCGTGCTGGTCGGCAGCGCCGTCGGCGGCCGGGTCTCGACCCCGGCGCTGACCCGCTGGTTCGCCCTGCTCGTCGTCGCGACGGCGGTCTTCACCGCGACCAAGGCCGTGATCGCGCTGGGCTGAACCTGATCGGAGAGCCCCACGCCGGCGCGGCGGTGAACTACCGATGCGCGGATCGCGGGGCGTGCCAACGATGGTCGATACACATACGCAGAAGGGAGCACATATGTACCCCGCCACCAGGCCGAAACGGGTCGTCGTCCTCGGGTCCAGCTTCGCCGGCATGACCGCGGCGCTCGAGGTGCGCAGGCACCTGCCGCGGCAACACGAGGTCGTCGTCCTCGATCCGCGCGAGCGCTTCACCTTCATCCCCTCGCTGATCTGGCTGCCCTTCGGGCTGCGCAGCGCCGACGACGTCACCTTCCCGCTGGCGCCGCTCTACGCCGACAAGGACATCGACTTCGTCAACGAGGCGGCGGCGCGGATCGACGTCGGCGCCCACACCGTCACCACCGGCTCGGGCCGGGAGATCGAGTACGACAAGCTGCTGGTGGCGACCGGGCCGCGGCTCGCCTTCGAGAAAGTGCCGGGGCTCGGCCCCGAAGACGGCTTCACCCAGTCGGTCTGCAACCTCGAGCACGCCGAACTCGCGCGCCGCGCCTGGGGCCGCTTCCTCGAGGACCCGGGGCCGGTCGTCGTCGGCACCGCCCAGGGCGGCTCCTGCTTCGGCGCCTCCTACGAGTTCCTCTTCAACATCGAGCACCGGATCCGCAAGGCCGGGCTCGAGCAGGTCGCGCCGGTCACCTTCGTCACCTCGGAGCCGTTCCTCGGCCACTTCGGCCTCGGCGGCGTCGGCAACTCGGGCAAGCGGGTCGAGGACTTTCTCGACCGGCTCGGCATCGAGGGCATCCCGAACGCCTCGATCGCCGCGGTCCGCGCCGGCGAGATGGAGCTCGAGGGCGGCCGCGTCCTGCCCTTCGCCTACTCGATGATCGTGCCGCCGTTCGCCGGCGTCGACGCGGTCCGCGAAGCCGAGGGGCTGGCGAACCCGATGGGCTTCGTGCCGATCGACGACCGCTTCCGCCACCCCGACCAGGAGGACGTCTACGCCGCCGGGGTCGCCACCGCGATCGCGCCGCCGGAGCAGACCCAGGTGCCGGCCGGCGTGCCGAAGACCGGCCAGATGAGCGAGACGATGGCCAAGGTCGCGGCGCAGAACATCGTCGCCGACATCGTCGGCGGCGATCGCCACAAGGAGCTGCCGATCGCCGAGCTGTCGGCGATCTGCGTCCTCGACGCGGGCGACAACGGGATCATCTTCAAGGCCGACAACGTGCTCGCCCACGGCATCTACGCCAACGACGAGGTGCCGAGCGCCCGCGTCATGGGCGGTCCCCAGGCCCACTGGGCGAAGCTCGCCTTCGAGCGCTACTTCCTCGCCACCCGCAAGCGCGGCGTGACCGTGCTCTAGCGGCGCGCGCGGAGTCATGCCCGTCCACCTCGATCTCGCGAGCGTCGGTCACGTCGTCCTCGACCAGCTGCTGGGGCCGCTGCTGATCCTGGTCGGCGCGTTCCTGGTCAGCCGGCTCGGGCGCCGCCTGGTCAAGCGGGCGGTCCGGCGGATGGGGTCCGACCGGGTGCGGGAGGGGCTGATCGCCCTCCGCCGCCACACCCCGCCGGCGCTGCGCGAGACGAGGGAAATGGACACCTTGCGCTCCGAGCAGCGGACCGAGGCGATCGCCGCCGCCGTCGCCGGCTTCTTCGTCTTCGTCGTCTGGATCGTCGCGATCGTCTTCTGCCTCGAGGCGGTCGGGGTGCGGCTGGGGCCGCTGCTCGCCGGGGCCGGCCTGCTCGGCATCGCGCTCGGCTTCGGCGCCCAGTCGCTGGTCCGCGACTTCCTCTCCGGCTTCCTGATCCTGGTCGAGGACCAGTTCGGGGTGGGGGACTGGGTGACCGTCACCGAGTCGAGCGGCGGCCAGGCCGAAGGCGAAGTGGAGATGGTGACCCTGCGCGCGACCCGCATCCGGGCCCTGGACGGGACGGTCTGGCACGTGCCGAACGGCCAGATGGCGGCGGTCGGGAACATGTCCCAGCACTGGTCCCGCGCCCTGGTCGACGTGCGGGTCGCCTACGACACCGACGTCGAGCGGGCGCGCCGGGTGATGAAGGAGGCCGCCGACGAAGTCTGGCAACGCAACCGCGACATGCTCGAGGAGCCGCAGGTCTGGGGCGTGGTCAGCATGGGGCCCGGTGGGTTGGTGATCCGCCTGGTCGCGAAGACCAAGCCGCTCGAGCAGTGGCGCCTCGGCCGCGAGCTGCGGGAGCGGATCAAGGCGCGCTTCGACGCCGAGGGGATCAGCGTGCCGCCGGCCTCCCTGGCCCTCTCCGACACGGTCGCCGCGGCGGAAGCCGGCGCGGTGCACTGAGGGCGCGTCGGTCTCCTCATCGTCGGATGGCTTCGACCACCGCGCGTTGCAGCCAGGGCGCGAGCGTGCGGGCGTAGGTGGCGGTCAGGTGGGCGGTGTCGCGGTAGACGAGCACGTTGCCGATCACGGCGCGGCAGAGCCCGCCCGGGCAGATCTCGGGCGTCAGGTCGACGGTGGCGACGCCGAGGCCCGCCGCCGCCCGTCGTTCGAATTCGAGGTCGGGGCCGACCTGGTCGGGGAAGGAGCAGGCGCCGAAGTCGTGCAGGTGTTCGGAGACGCAGCTGGGCACGTCGAAGGGGGCTTCGGGATCGTCGACGATCACCAGCGGGACGGCGCCCGCCCCGCGCACCCGTTCGAGCGTCGCCGTGTATCCCGATTCCAGCGCGCGCGCGTTGGCGGCGCCTTCGAGCGCTTCCCCGGTCGGTCCATAGGCGGTGTCGGTGTTGTCGCCGCCGAGGACGACCGTGACCGGCCCGGCTTCGGCTTCGGCTTCGATCCGCCCCAGCGAGTTCTCGCGCCAGGCGTCGCACTGCGAGTACTCGCTTTCTTCGGCCTCGTTCTCGATCGGCACCAGGACCGGTGAGCATTCCCGCTTGGTCAGCACCACCAGCCGCCACTGCTCGGTCGTCGCGATCGGCTCGAGCGCCGGGAAGTACTGCATCGCGTGCGAGTCGCCGAAGAGGATCACCGTGCGTTCGCCGTCCGGGTCGCCGTAGACGCAGGGGTGCGACACGGTGCCTTCGATCCCCTCCAGGCAGCCTTCGTGGATCGGCCGCGGCACGTCTTCCGGCGCGTCCAGCGGCGTCGGCCTGATCGCTGCCGCGTGCTCCTCCGGCCGCGGTTCGTGGGCCAGCGCGGCCGCCCCTTCGGCCTGCCCGGCCGCCAGCGTCGGCAGCGTCGGCTGCACCCGCGTCAGCATCACGCCGGCGAGGACGCCGACCGCCATGCAGCAGGCCCCGAGCATGAGTCCGCGGGCCGGTTTCGTGACCAGGATCTTGGCCCGCCGGGCGGGCTCCTCGATCAGGTGGTGGGTGAGGACGGTCGGCACCACGGAGAGGGCGAGGACCGCCGACGCGGCGAGGGTCGAGAGCGGCCCGAAGATGACCGCGCCGAAGATCAGGAAGGGCCAGTGCCAGAGGTACCAGGAGTAGGAGATGCGGCCGACGTAGCGGACCGGCGGCAGCGAGAGGGCCGCGGCGGGGGACGGCTCGGGGCGCGCCAGCAGGGAGGTGCCGGCGAGGATCAGGGCGGCGGTGCCGACGGTCGGCACGAGCGCGGCGGCGCCCGGGAACGAGGTGTGCGCGTCGTAGGCGAGGATCGACCAGACGATCGCCGCCATCCCCGTCCAGCCGAGTGCCTGGGCGAGGGGCGGGCGCAGCCGTACCGGGCCGAGCAGGGCGAGGGCGCCGCCGAGCGCCAGCTCCCAGCCGCGGTCGAAGGTCGAGAAGTAGGCCCACGCCGGGTCGACGGCGGTCTCGTGGATCCCGAGGGCGAGGGAGCCGACGAAGAGCACCGCGAGGACGGTCCAGATCACCGGTCGCTCGCGCCCCCCGAGCCGGCGTCCGATCCAGGTGAGGGCGATCAGCAGGGTCGGCCAGACGAGGTAGAACTGCTCCTCGATCCCGAGTGACCAGAGGTGGAGCAGCGGGCTCGGTTCGACCCCCAGCTGGAAGTAGTTCACCGAGGCGGCGGCGAAGTGCCAGTTGGCGATGTAGAGGGCGGAGGCGACGATGTCGCCGGAGACTTCGGTCGAGCGCAGCGGCGAGAGCAGGACCAGCGACATCACCGCGACGAAGAGGAGGAGCACGGCGCAGAGCGGCAGGATCCGCTTCGCCCGCCGGGCGTAGAACTGCGGGATCGAGATCGAGCCGTGGCGGTCGTACTCGCCGAGCAGGAGGCGGGTGATCAGGTAGCCGGAGACGACGAAGAAGACGTCGACGCCGACGTAGCCCCCGGCGAAGATGCCGATCCCGGCGTGGCAGAGGAGGACGGCGATGATCGCCACCGCGCGGAGGCCCTCGATGTCGGGGCGAAAGCCCTCGCCGCCGCTTCGCGCACCCGCCTCCGGGGGCTGCTTGGTCTGCAGGAACACGGGTCCATCTCGGGGGTCAGGCGGCTGCCATCGCCACTCTTTGCCGCAGTTCGATGGTCAGGGGCGCCGCCGGGTCGACGGGGAGGCAGGCGTTCATCGGACGAACCTAGGGCCCGGCCGGCGTTCGGCCATCGGGGGACCGCCGCAGCGGTCGAGGCGGTTTCTCCCCGACCGGGTCATCGGCGGCCGTAGACCATGTGACCGCCGAGCAGTTCGGTCACGGTCGCGAAATGGAAGCCCCGCCGGCGCAGTCCGCGCACGATCGTCGGTACCGCCCGCACGGTCTGCGGGTGGTGACCGCC
>DASZUH010000321.1:0-3779 GCA_035547715.1 Solirubrobacterales bacterium | reverse complement strand
GGGTCGTCGAGCAGCGGCTGGACGACGCGCCAGGTCTCTTCGATCGCGTCCTGGCGGGTGAAGAGGGTGTGGACGCCGTGGAGGGCGTCGCCGAGGAGGCGCTCGTAGGGCTCCGGATCGCGGCCCGGCTCCGCTTCGAAGAGGACGGTCAGGTCGGCGGGCTCGAAGGCCTCATTGCCGTGGGCGCGTTTCTGGAACATCCGCATCTGCGCGCCCGGTTCGGGCTCGATCCGAAAGGTCAGGCGGTTCGGTTCCGGCGTCTTGCCGTGGCCGATCCCCAGCAGCGGCGGCCGCTTGAACACCGCGGTCACTTCGCTCGCCTTGACCGGCAGGTTCTTGCCCGCGCGGACGAAGAAGGGGACGCCGCTCCAGCGCCAGTTGTCGACCTCCAGCTCGAGCGCGGCGAAGGTCTCGGTGGTCGAGTCGGGCGCCACGTCCTTGACCTCGAGGAAGCCCTCGTACTGGCCGCGGATGTAGCGCCTCGGGTTGGCGATCCGCATCGCCTTGAAGAAGTCGAGCTTCTGGTCGCGGATCGAGTCGTGGTCGTTGGCGCTCGGCGGCTCCATCCCGATCAGCCCGAGCACCTGCAGGGCGTGGTTCTGGATCACGTCGCGCATCGCCCCGACCGAGTCGTAGAACCGCCCGCGATCGTCGACGCCGAAGTCCTCGGCGATCGTCATCTGCACGTGGGCGACGTAGTTGCGGTTCCAGATCGGCTCGAGGATCGAGTTGGCGAAGCGCAGGTAGCTGATGTCGAGCACCGGCTCCTTGCCGAGGTAATGGTCGATGCGGAGGATCTGTTCCTCTTCGAGCACCTCGCGGAGTTCGGCGTTCAGCGCCCGCGCCGATTCGAGGTCGTGGCCGAAGGGCTTCTCGATCACGACGTGGGCGTGGTCGACCAGGCCCGCCTTGCCGAGGCCGGCGACGACGGTGGCGAAGAGCGCGGGCGGGATCTCGAGGTAGAAGACCGGCTGCTTCGCCTCGCCGAGCGCGCCCTTGACCCGCTCGAAGGTCGCCGCGTCGCCGTAGTCGCCCTGGACGTAGGAGAGCCGCGCGAGCATCGCATCCAGCGCCGCCCCGTCGGGGTCCTTCACGGTCGCCTCGACCGCCTCGCGGGCGTGGTTGCGGAGCGCCTCGTCGTCCCAGTCGTCGAGCGCGACGCCGACCACCGGGATCTTCAGCTCCCCCGAGACCTGCATCCGGTAGAGCGCCCGGAAGGTCATTTTCTTCGCCAGGTCACCGCTGATCCCGAAGATCGCCAGGACGTCGGCGGCGGCATCGACGTGTCGCTTCTCCCGGATCGTCATCTCGGGCAGCAGGCTACCGCCCATGAGCGCCTAGGATGCGGGTCGCCCTAGAAGCAGCGCCGACCAGGAGGAGAAGCGAATGGAGCTCGGAATCGTCGGCCTCGGCCGCATGGGGTCGAACATGGCCCGCCGGCTGATGAAGGACGGCCACACGATCTTCGCCTACGACGTCGATCCGGACGCCGTCAAGGGCCTCGAGGCGGAGGGCGCGACCGGCGCCGCGTCGCTCGCCGACTTCGTCGGGTCGATGACCGCACCGCGGGCGGTCTGGGTGATGGTCCCGGCGGGGAAGATCACCGAAGAAACCGTGGTCGGGCTGGAAGGCGTGCTCGAGGCGGGCGACACGATCATCGACGGCGGCAACTCCTACTACCGCGACGACATGCGGCGCTCCAAACGGGCCGCCGAGAAGGGAGTCGACTACGTCGACTGCGGCACCAGCGGCGGCGTCTTCGGCCTCGAGCGCGGCTACTGCCTGATGATCGGCGGCCCCGACGGGTCGGTCGAGCGGCTCGGCCCGATCTTCGCCTCGCTCGCGCCGGGGGTCGGGGCGGCGGAGCGGACGCCGGGGCTGACCGGCGACCCGAGCCCCGCCGAGAACGGTTACCTGCACTGCGGCCCGAGCGGCTCCGGCCACTTCGTGAAGATGGTCCACAACGGGATCGAGTACGGGATCATGGCCGCCTACGCGGAGGGGCTGAACGTGCTGCAGAACGCCGACGCGGGGAAATCGAAACGCCTCGACGACGCCGAGACGGCGCCGCTCGACCAGCCCGAGTTCTACGAATTCGACCTCGACATCCCGGCGATCGCCGAGGTGTGGCGGCGCGGCTCGGTGATCGGCTCCTGGCTGCTCGACCTGACCGCGGCGGCGTTCGCCGAGAGCCCGGAGCTGTCCGAGTTCAGCGGCCGCGTGTCCGACTCGGGGGAGGGCCGCTGGACCTCGATCGCGGCGATCGAGGAGGGCGTGCCGACGCCGGTCCTGACCACGGCGCTGCACGAGCGCTTCTACTCGCGCGACCTCGGCGACTTCGGCGACAAGGTGCTGTCGGCGATGCGCTACCAGTTCGGCGGCCACGTGGAGCGCGACAACTGATGGCGATCGACCTCGAGGTCACCGAGAACGAACGTGGCGCGGCGCGGCGGGCGGCGGAGCTGATCGCGGCGGCCGGGCGGCGGGCGGTCGCCGACCACGGCTCGTTCTCCTTCGCGATGAGCGGCGGGCGCTCGCCCTGGTCGATGCTGGCGATCCTCGGCGAGTTGGAGGAGATGCCGTGGGCGGAGACCGAGCTCTTCCAGGTCGACGAGCGGATCGCCTCGCCGGGCTCCGAGGACCGCAACCTGACCCACATGGTGCTCGGCCTCTCGATGGAGCACCAGTCGGCGCTGCGGCCGATGCCGGTGACCAACCGTGACCTCGAAGCGGCGGCGCACGAATACGACACCTCGCTGCCGGAACGGATCGACCTCGTCCACCTCGGGCTCGGCCCGGACGGCCACACGGCGTCGCTGGTACCCGGCGACCCGGTGCTGGAGGTCGACGACCGCCGCGTCGCGGTGACGACCAACGAGTACCAGGGCCACCGTCGCATGACCCTCACCTACCCGGCGCTCGCCGAGGCGCGCGAGATCGTCTGGCTGGTCACCGGCGAGGAGAAGCGCGAGCCGCTGCGCAAGCTGCTCGCCGCCGACCCCTCGATCCCGGCCGGCCGCGTCCGCAACGACGCGATGTTCGTCGTCGCCGACTCGGCCGCGTCGCCGCAGTAGCCGGTAGGCCTTCGGGTCCCGCTTGGAGCCATCACTAGGGTCTGGCCGATGCTCAGGCGCCTCGCGATCGTTCCCCTGCTCCTGCTCGGCCTCGCCGCCTGCGGCGGCGGCTCGGGTGGCGGCGGCTCGGAATCGGAACCGCCTTCGCTGGCCGCGATCGAAAAGTGCCTCGCCGCCGGCCAGGCCGAAGTCTCGAAGGGCAAGTCGAACCCCGACGAAATCGTCGGCAGGATGCCCGACAAGGGCCTGATCATCGCCTTCACCTTCGTCCACGGCCAGGAAGGCGAAGAAGCCGCCGAATCGCTCGAAGAAAGCGCCTCCGAAGCCGCGGGCGGCGAACGCCAGGTCGAAACCTTCCACGGCGGCCGCGCCGTCATCTCGCTCTCCAACCACGCGAGCGAAGAAGATCTCGAACTCGCCCAGAGCTGCGTCGAATAGCCGGGGCGGGAAGGGAAGGAAAGGGACCCGGCCGTCCCGTCCACGGCCCTGGCAGGTTGTGGCCGCCACCGAGATGGCCGGGTCCGTGGGGAGAGTGCGAGGGTTCGCGACGGGCGCCGGGCGGACGTGCGCGTGTCGCCGGGAAGGAGCGCATGATCGGTGACGAAGGCGAGTGGTCCGTGACGAAGGCCCATGGAACGTCACATCTCCTCCCGACCTCCCGGGACCCGGCCGTCAACCTGTCGCCTTTGGTAGCCCAGAGGGCGA
>DASZUH010000320.1:0-16012 GCA_035547715.1 Solirubrobacterales bacterium | reverse complement strand
GGCGGCAGGTCGATCACCTGCATGCCGAACGACTGGACGCCGAGCTCGGCGCGGGCCCGCTTGAAGCTGCCGTACAGGGCCGCGTCCATCTCGTCGATCCGCTTGACCACGTATTCCCCCATCACGTCTCCCTTCTCTGGTACGAACGTTCGTGCTTTTTCTATCCTGTCGGGGTGGCCAACGCAACCAAGGGGGAACGAACCCGCGCCGCGATCCTCGAACGGGCCGTCGACCTCGCCACGGTCGAGGGGCTCGAGGGGCTGACGATCGGCCGCCTCGCCACCGATCTCGGCATGAGCAAGAGCGGCCTCTTCGCCCACTTCGGCTCCAAGCGCGACCTGCAGCTGGCGACCGTCGCGGCCGCCGCCGAGCGCTTCCGCGCCCAGGTGATCGAGCCCTCGCTCGGGGCCCCCGACGGCGGCCCGCGCCTGCGGTCGATGGCCGAGCACTACTTCGACTACCTGGAGACCTTCCCCGGCGGCTGCTTCTGGGGCGCCACCGCGAGCGAGTACGACGACCGCCCCGGCCCCGTCCGCGACGCGATCGCCGCGACGATGGACCTTTGGATGGCGGAGCTGGTGCGACAGGCCGAGGTCGCCGGCGTCGCCGACCCCGAGCGCTTCGCCTTCGAGCTCTACTCGGTGGTGATGGGCGCCAACTCGCGCTTCCGCCTCAGCGGCGACCGGCGTGTGTTCGACCTCGCCCGCGCGGCACTGACGCGGCTCGAGGCCGAACTGCCCGGCTAGCGCCTACGGGCTGGCGTGGTTGACCTTCTCCGGCTCGATCTTCACGATCACCCGTTCTTCGCCCGGCTGGCGGAAGGGGTAGGAGTCGGCGTCGAGGTAGCGCTTGGCGAGCGCGTCGATGTCGGCGTCGGCGCCGTCGTGGGTCATCTCGACGACCTTCCCCTGGATGATCAGGTTCTCGTAGGGGTTCTCCTGGTTCGTGATCGAGATCGCGACGCGCGGGTCCCGCGCCAGGTTCTTCGTCTTCAGCCGTCCCTCGGCGGTGTTGAAGGTGACGAGGTCGCCGTCGAGCCCGATCCAGACCGCCGAGACCTGCGGCGAGCCGTCGGCGTTCAGGGTCGCCACGTGGGCGAAGTGCTTTCCTTCCAAAAGGTGCCTTGCCTCGGCGGGAATCGCAGCCATATCTCCTCCTGTAATCCTCGAATAGTGTCCTCGGCAACCATTTCTACTATGCGAGCGGGGTCTTGGGTGAACGATCTTGGAAAACGCGCGTCGGCGGGCAGGGGCTCGTCGGTCCAAGGGCGGATCGCGGTGCGGCTGCGCCCCGGCGGCCGCGGCGATGCCCTGCTCGGGATCGAGGACGGCGTGCTGCGGGCGCGGGTCTCGGCGCCGCCGCTCGACGGCCGCGCCAACCGCGCCCTCCGTAAGCTGATCGCGAAGCGCGTCGGCGTGCCGTTCTCGCGGGTCAGCATCGTCCGCGGGGAGAAGTCCCGCGACAAGGTGGTCGGCATCGCCGGGATCGAGACGGCGGAGCTGGAGCGCAGGCTCGCGGGGGTCGACGCCTGATGGCGGCCGAGCTCGAGATCGTCCTCTTCGACGACCGGGGCGCGTTCGAGGCCTGGCTCGAGGTCAACGGGGCCGAGTCCGACGGTCTCTGGTTGAAGATCGCAAAGAGAGGGGCGCCGGTGCCGAGCGTCACCTACGCCGAGGCGGTCGAGTTGGCCCTCTGCTTCGGCTGGATCGACAGCCAGAAGCGCGGCTTCGACGAGACCCACTTCCTGCAGCGCTTCACGCCGCGGCGGCCGCGCGGGCGCTGGTCGAAGATCAACCGCGAAAAGGCCGAAGCGCTTGAGGCGGCGGGGGCCCTGCGCCCGGCCGGCGCGGCCGAGGTCGAGGCGGCGAAGGCCGACGGCCGCTGGGAGGCCGCCTACGAGGGCGCCCGCACGGCCACGGTCCCCGACGACCTGCAGGCCGAGCTCGACGCCAACCCGGCCGCGGCCACCGCCTTCGACGACCTCGATTCAGCCAACCGCTACGCGATCATCTGGCGCCTCGGCGACGCCAAGAAACCCGCGACCCGCGCCCGCCGCCTGGCCAAATTCGTCGCCATGCTCGAGCGCGGCGAAAAGCTCCACTGAGCAGGCCCTCTAACCTCGTCCGATGGACACGCAGCGCCTCCAGGAGGTTCTCGCCGCCGCCGGCCAGCCCGCCTACCGCGGCTCCCAGGTCTGGGAGTGGGTCGCCCGCGGGGCCTCGAGCTACGAGGAGATGACGAATCTACCCGCCGGCCTGCGGGGGCGGCTCGCGGCCGACCTGCCGATCTCGACGCTCGGCGTGCGTGCCGAGGCGCGCTCGGACGACGGCACCGTCAAGACCCTCTTCGACACCGCCGACGGGCGGCCGATCGAGGCGGTGCTGATGCGTTATCGCGACGGCCGCCGCTCGGTCTGCGTCTCCTCGCAGTCGGGCTGCCCGCTCACCTGCACCTTCTGCGCCACCGGCAAGATGAAGTTCGGCCGCAACCTCACGGCCGACGAGATCCTCGACCAGGCGCTCCACTTCCGCCGCGTCGAAGACATCGACCACGTCGTCTTCATGGGGATGGGGGAGCCGACGATGAACATCGACAACGTGCTCGCCGCCTGCGAGCGCCTGCCCGACCTCGGCGTCACCAATCGCCGCACGGCGATCTCGACGGTCGGCTGGGTCCCCGGGATCGACCGGCTCGCCGAATGCGACATGCCGATCGCGCTCGCCCTCTCCCTGCACGCGCCCAACGACGAGCTGCGCTCGCAGATCATGCCGGTCAACGACCGCTTCCCCCTCGGCGAGGTGCTGGCCGCCTGCGACCGCTACCGGGCCCGGCGCCGGCGCAAGGTCTTCGTCGAGTACGTGATGCTCGACGGCGTCAACGACCTCCCCGAGCACGCCCGCGAACTGGCCGCCCTGCTCGACCCGCGGATCTACAAGATCAACCTGATCCCCTACAACCCGACCGGCGCCTACGACGGCTCCTCGCCGGAGCGGATCGAGGCCTTCCGCGCGATCCTCGCCGAGCACCGGGTCCCCGCCACCGTGCGCCTCACCCGCGGCCGCGACATCGACGCCGCCTGCGGCCAGCTCGCCGCCAAGGCCGCCGCCTAGCGTCTGCATCTACCCCCGCCAGGGAGGGGTAAATGCAGACGCCGGCGAAAACTGGCCGGCCGGCCAGTTTTCTCGTTAAGCTCCCGGCCATGGCCACGGTCGACTCGACTGCGCCGCTCGCCGACCGCCCGCCGCGGCTGTCGGCCAACCCCTTCATGCGCGTGGCGGGGGACCTGCGGGCGGAGTGGCGGGGGAGGGGGTCCTATCCGCCGGGGCCGAGCGACTTCAGCCTCTCCCGCACCAGGCAGGCCGCCTACGACCCGCTGCCGCTACTGCTCGGCGCCTACGAAGAGTTCGGCCCGATCTTCAGCATGCGGCTGCTCCACACCAAGGTCGTCTTCATGCTCGGCCCGGAGGCCAACCACTTCGTCACCGTCGGCCACCCGGAGAACTTCCACTGGCGCGAGTCGAGCTTCGGCGACCTGATCCCGCTGCTCGGCGACGGCCTGCTGACGATCGACGAGGGCTATCACGACCGCGCCCGGGCGATCATGCTGCCCGCCTTCCACCGCGAGCAGGTCGAGGCCTCGACCGTGGCGATGCTGGAGGAGGCCGAGGCGGCGCTCGCCGCCCTGCGCCCCGACACCGTCGTCGACGTCTACGCCTGGATGCGCAACCTGGCGATGCGGATCGCGATGCGGGCGCTGCTCGGCCTCGATCCCGACGACGGCGGCCAGGGCGCCGTCGCGGCGCGCAACTTCGAGGACGCGCTCGGCTTCTTCGGTATCGACTTCGGCTTGCGCCTGCTGCGCGGCCCCGGCTCGCCCTGGCGCAAGCTGATGGCCGCCCGCGCCGTCCTCGACCGCATCGTCTACGAGGAGATCGGCCGCCGCCGCGCCGCCGCCGACTCGGGCCGCAAGGACATCCTCAGCCTGCTCGTCGCCGCCCGCGGCGAGAACGGCGAGCGCTTCACCGACCGCGAGATCCGCGACCAGGTCATGACCCTGATGTTCGCCGGCCACGACACCTCGACCTCGACCGTCACCTTCGCCCTCTGGGAGCTCGCCCACCATCCCGAGGCGCTCGCCCGCCTCCGCGAGGAGCAGGACCGGGTGCTCGCCGGCGCGCCGCCGACGATCGACCAGATGGAGCGCGAGATGCCCTACCTCGACCTGGTCGTCGACGAGGTCCTGCGCCTCTACCCGCCGGCCTGGATCGGCCCTCGCCGCGCCGTCCGCGACTTCGAGTTCGGCGGCTACCCGGTCCCCCGTGGCGCCTACGTCAATTACGTCTCCTGGGCCAGTCACCGCCTCCCCGAGGTCTTCCCCGAGCCCGAGGCCTTCGTCCCCGAGCGCTTCTCCCGCGAGCGCAAAGCCGCGCTCCCGCGCGGCGCCTACGTCCCCTTCGGCGGCGGCAAGCGGGTCTGCATCGGCAAACGCTTCGGCCTGATCGAGGTGAAGCTGGTGACGACGATGCTGCTCCAGCGGCTCCGCGCCGACGCCCTCCCCGGCCGCACGATGACCGTGCGCCAGATGCCGACGCTCTCCCCGCGCGGCGGCCTGAAGATGCGCCTTCGGCACCGGGCATAGACTCGGGTACTTGCGCGCGCTGGTCATCTCCGACACGCACTTCGGCGCCTGGACGGGGCGCGACCTGCTGCGCGAGGAGTTCTTCCTCGAGCGCCTCGCGCCCGCCCTCGACGGAATCGACGAGGTCATCCTGCTCGGCGACCTCTTCGACTTCCTCTTCGGCTCGGTCGCCGAAGCGGTCGACTCCGCCTCCGGCCTGCTGGCGCTGATCGCCCGCGAGCTGCCGGGCAGGCGCTTCGTCTTCCTCGCCGGCAACCACGACCATCACCTCGTCCACCGCGACGAGGAGAGCCGCGTGATCGAGGCGGCGCTGGCCCGCGGCGCCGCGCCGTGCGACGACGGCGTGCCGCCGCCCGAGCCGCCCGGTCCGGGCTTCTTCCAGTCCTTCCTGGAGGAGCGCCTGCCGGGACTGGAGGTCGAGATCGCCTACCCGACCTACAGCTTCGCCGGCGTCCTCTGCACCCACGGCCACTACCTCGATCCGCACGCGCGCCTGGCGGGCTCGCGGGGCTCGCGTCTCCTGACGCGTACGCTATGGGGGATCGCCGCGGGCGGCCCCGAGGAACCGAGGAGCGCCGCCGACTACGAGTCGGTGATCACGCTGCTCACCGAGTGGCTCTACATCGCCGCCCAGATGCCCCACGGGACCCACGCACAGCAGAACGTCTTTCGTACCGCCCAGCGGGCCGGTCGCCTCGTCACGGCGGCGGAGGCGCCGCTGCGGGGCGCCCGCAGGCTGACCGACCGCCTGCGCGAGCGCAGCGGCGCCGCCGCCGGCGAACCCCTGCCGAGCCTCGAGCACTACGCCGCGGTGATCCGCGAGGAGGCCGCCCGCCAGGGCCGCGAACAGCCGGTGCCGGGCCCGCCGCCCCTCCACCCGAGCTACCCTGAGCCGACCGTCCTCTCGCGCTCGAGCCCGACCGAGCACGCGCTCGAGGCGTTCGCCAAAGTCGTCGCCAACCTCGAATGGGACAAGGAGGCGGAGAAGATCGTCTTCGCGCACACCCACCAGCCGCTCGCCGACGTCCGGGCCTCGAGCGGCGCCACCCGCTACTGGAACAGTGGCTGCTGGATCTACGAGCCCGACCTCTCCTCGCGCCAGGCCTACGCGCGCTACTGCCGCCACGCCTGGCCGGGGACGGCGATCGTGATCGACGATGCCGAGCCCGAGCCGCGCCTGCTGGAGCTGCTCGCCGACCTCAACCCGCTCGCCGGCGGTCCCGGCCTGCCGCAGGCGCCCGCATGATCGGCCCCGAGGCGATCGTCGCCGGCGCCCGGCTCACCGCCGCGATCCGCCTGCCGCGCGCCGAAGAGGCGTGGGAGCCGGTGCTGCTCGGCGGCATGATCCCGGCGATCGGCGCGGGCGCCGTCTTCTGGCTGATCCGCTACGCGATCAAGGATCCGCCCGAGCACAACAAGGATCTGCCGCCCGGGGACGACCTGACGCCGCCCCCGGGCCCAGATGACGACGGGCACGAAGGCCCGTTGTCCTGATCCGCGCTCCCCGGCGCTACTTGATGAAGAGCATCTCCTCGTACTTCGGCAGCGGCCAGAGGTCGTCGGCGACGACGCGCTCGAGCTTGTCGCCCACCTCGCGCACCTTCGCCATCGACGCCAGCTGACTGTCGCGGGCGTACTTGGCGTGGTCGAGCCCCTCGAGGTCGGCGGGCACGACGTTGGCCTCTTTGAGCTCGCCGAGCGTGGCGACCAGGTCGTCGACCAGCTCGCGGATCTCGCCCTCGAGCGCCGAGACGCCCGCCTCGGAGATCAGCGACAGCTGCCGCAGGCCGGCCGGGAGGATCATCGTCTGGCCGATCGAGAACGTCTCCTCGGCCTCGATGTTCGCCCGGATCGCGTACTGCTCGACCCACACGTCGTAGCGCGACTCGAGCTCCCGCCGGGAGAGCACGTTGTACTCCTCGAACGCCTTCACGGTGCTGTCGGTGATCACTTCCGGCAGCGCATCCGGCGTCGTCTTGAGGTTCTTCAGGCCCCGTTTCCCGGCCTCCTCGTGCCACTCCTCGGAGTAGTTGTCGCCGCCGAAGCAGATGACCTTGTTCTCCAGGTAGGAGTCTTTGACGATCTCCATCACGGCCTCCGGCATCCCGGAGCCCGCGTCGAGCTTCGCCTTCAGCTTGCCCGCGAGGTCGTCGATCGCCTCGGCCGCGATCGTGTTCAGGACCGTGTTCGGGAAGGCGAGCGACATGCTCGACCCGAGCGCCCGGAACTCGAATTTGTTGCCGGTGAAGGCGAACGGCGAGGTCCGGTTGCGGTCACCGCCGTGCAGCGGCAGGGGCGGCAGGACGGAGGACCCGAGGTCGAGGAACGAGGCCGGCGTGTTGGGATCGCCTTCCCCGGTCGAAATCGCCTCGAACGTTTTTTCGAGCTCGGCGCCGAGGAAGATCGAGATGATCGCCGGCGGCGCCTCGTTGGCCCCGAGCCGGTGGTCCTGCCCGATGTTCGCCACCGAGGCCCGCAGCAGGCCCTGGTGCTTGTTCACGGCCTGGATCACGGCCGTGCAGAAGAACAGGAAGACGATGTTCTCCGACGGCGTGTCGCCCGGGTTCAGCAGGTTGGTGCCGGTGTCGGTCCCCATCGACCAGTTGTTGTGCTTGCCCGACCCGTTGACGCCGGCGAACGGCTTCTCGTGCAGCAGGCAGACGAGGCCGTAGCGGCGGGCGACGTTTTCCAGCGTCCGCATCAGCAGCTGCTGGTGGTCGGAGCCGACGTTCGAGCTCTCGAAGATCGGCGCGATCTCGTACTGCGCCGGCGCGACCTCGTTGTGACGGGTCTTGACCGGGATGCCGAGCTTCCGCATTTCGAGTTCCGACTCCATCATGAAGGCGAGCACCCGCTCCGGGATCGAGCCGAAGTAATGGTCGTCGAGCTCGTGACCTTTCGGCGGCTTGGCGCCGAACAGGGTGCGGCCGGTCGCGATCAGGTCGGGTCGCTCGAAGAAGTACTGCTCGTCGATCAGGAAGTACTCCTGCTCCGGGCCGACGGTGGTGAAGACCCGTTCGGTCTCCTCGTCGCCGAGCAGCCGCAGCGCTTTCACCGCGGTCTGCGAGAGCGCGTCCATCGAGCGCAGCAGCGGGATCTTCGCGTCGAGCGCCTCGCCGGTCCAGCTGGCAAAAGCGGTCGGGATCGCCAGTAGCGTCCCGTTCGGGTTCTCCAGCAGGAACGCCGGGCTGGTCGGGTCCCAGGCGGTGTAGCCGCGGGCCTCGAAGGTGGCGCGGAGGCCGCCGGTGGGGAAGGAGGAGGCGTCCGGCTCGCCCTGGATCAGGTCCTTGCCGGAGAAGCCGGCGATCAGTTTGCCTTCGCCCGCGGGCTCGAAGAACGAGTCGTGCTTCTCCGCGGTCGAGCCGGTCAGCGGCTGGAACATGTGGGTGTAGTGGGTGGCGCCGTTCTCGAGCGCCCACTCCATCATCGCCTCGGCGACGGCGTCGGCGAGGGTCGGATCGAGGGCCTCGCCTCCCGCCAGGGTGGCCTGGAGCTTTTCGTAGACGTTGGCGGGCAGCCTTTCCCTCTGCACCGACTCGTCGAAGACGTTGGCGCCGAAGGCGGCGTTCTCGGGAAGGGTCAGATCGAGCGCACCCAGCGACTCACCATTGGAGCTCCACTGGGCTGCGGTCACGTTCTGCTGGCGGATTCGGCTCATCGCTTGTGCTGTCCCTCACTTGGCGGCGCGTCCGGTGTCCGGCCGCGATCGATTTCCTTCAAGACTCCCTAGACAGAGCCAAACGAGCCTACTGCTGTGCCGTCGACGCAAGGTTTGTCCACCCGTACAGTCTTTGCCTCGTGGCGCTGTCCCATATGTAGACCGGTCACGGCCGGCGGCGCAGGACGGTGATCTCGCCCACCGTTTCGAACCCGAGCCGGCCGTAGAGAAGCTGCGGCCAGTCGGCGGCGTCGGCGGTCAGGAAGATCGTCTCCGCGCCCTCCGCGCGGGCGGCGGCGATCGCGGCGCGGACGACCGCCTTGGCGTGGCCGCGGTCGCGGGCGCGGGCGAGGGTGCCGACGTCCTCGATCTGGGCGATGCCGCCGCCGCGCAGCAGGCGGCAGCAGGAGAGCGGCTCGCCGGCGCCCGGCGCCGCGAACCAGCGGTCGCCGCCGGCCAGGCCGTAGCGACGGTCGAGCTCGAAGAGCTGGCTCGCCGTCTCCGCCGGCTGCGGGATGTCGTGCGGGATCGCCTCTTCGACCGTGATCGCCCGCCGCAGCTCCTCGATCTCGGCGAGTCGCGCCTCCCGGGCGTCGAAGGTCGCCTCCTCGGCGCCCCGCCAGGCCATGTACCGGTTCCGCTCGACCTCCCAGCCGGGCCATCGGCCGGGCTCGGCTTCGAACTCCGCCGCCAGTCGCCTGCCGTCGGCTTCGCCCAGCACACCGACCGTGCGGTGCCCGCAACCCGCGCCGCCGAGCGCCTCGTCGGCGATCGCCACGACCTCCGCCGGCGCCATCCCGGGACGTTCGAGCGCGACCCAGTTGGCGTCCCGGATCAGCGGCAGGGAGGGGGTGAGGAAGAGGCGGCCCCAGGGCGCCGGCCGGACCTCGTCGCAGACCCGCTCGTCGAGCGACAACTCGAACGCCAGCAACTCGTCACGTTCTCGTGTCTCGCTTCCCGCCGCGCCGGCGTCCATGCAGATAGCCTCCCATCTCGCGCGGCCCGCGGGCCGCCCAGCCGAAGCCGCCAGAGTCAGGGAGGAGCGAGTCGCATGTTCGTAAGTAAGGCCGCCGTCGTCGGTGGGGGGACGATGGGTGGGGAGATCGCCCAGGCGATCGCCGCCGCCGACATCCCGGTCGTCGTCAAGGACATCGACCAGAAGTTCGTCGACGCCGCGCTGGAGAAGGCCCGCGCCGTCACCGAGGGTCAGTTGTCCGGGCAGGTGAAGAAGGAGCGGATCACCCAGGAGGGGGCCGACGCGCGCCTCGCCGAGGTGATGGCGAACATCACCGGCACGACGACCTACGACGAGTTCGCCGACGTCGACTTCGTGATCGAGGCGGTGCCGGAGAGGATGGAGATCAAGCAGGCCGTCTTCCGCGAGATCGACGCCGCCACGCCCGGCCACGCGATCCTCGCCTCCAACACCTCCTCGCTCTCGATCACCGAGATGGGCGAGGCGACGCTGCGCGCCGACAAGGTCTGCGGCTTCCACTTCTTCTACCCGGCCTCGATCATGCCGCTGGTCGAGGTGATCGTCGGCGAGGACACCTCGCGCGAGACGGCCACCGCCGCCTACAACTTCGCCCAGGCGATCAAGAAGCAGCCGATCGTCTGCGGCGAGGTCCCGGGCTTCGTCGTCAACCGCATCCTGATGGCGACGATGGGGGAGATCTGGCGCGCCCAGGAGACCCAGGGCCTCTCGCTGAAGGCGATCGACCAGGCGATCGCCGACGCGAAGATGGCGCCGATGGGGCCGTTCTTCCTGCAGGACCTGCTCGGCCTCGACACCGTCTTCCACGTCGCCGAGCACCTCAACCGCTCCTACGGCGACAGCTTCTACGTCCACGAGGGCCTGCGCGGCCTGGTCGGCGAAGGCAAGCTGGGGATGAAGAGCGGCGGCGAGGGCTTCTTCAAGGACGGCGAGCAGAACATCCCCGGCGACGCCGAGCCCGACGCCCAGGAGCTGATCGACATGTTCGGCGCCCGCGCCCTGATCGAGGCCTGCCTGCTGGTCGAGGAGGGGATCGCCTCGGTCCGCGACATCGACCTCGGGATGATGACCGGGGCCGGCCTCGACCCGCGCAAAGGCCTCCTGCCGCCGTTCTGGAAAGCCGATGTCGAAGGCCTGGACAAGATGCTCGAGAAGATCGAGAACCTCGAGGAGAAGTACGGCGACCGGTTCGAGCCGCCGGTCACCCTGAAGCGCCTCGTCGCCCAGGGCCGCCTCGGCATCGCCTCCGGCCAGGGCTTCTACGCCTACCCGCAGCCCGACGAGGGCGACCAGCCGGAGAAGGTGAAGCTGGAGACCCGCGGCCCGGTCGCGATCGCCTGGCTCGCCAACCTGCCGATGAACGCGGTCCACCCGCAGGTGATCGCCGACCTGAAGACGATCTGGGAGCAGGTCAAGGCCGACGAGGGGATCCGCTCGCTGGTGATCGTCTCCTCGGTGCCGATCGTCTTCTCGGCGGGCGCCGACATCAAAGCGTTCACGACGATGGACGAGGCGGGCGGCAGGGAGCTGCTCGACACCGCCCACGCGCTGTTCCGCGAATTCGAAACCGAGGACGTGGCGACGATCGCAGCGGTCAACGCGATCGCCTACGGCGGCGGCTGCGAGCTGGCGATGGCCTGCGACTTCCGCCTCGCCGCCGAGGCGGCGGTCTTCGGCCAGCCGGAGATCAAGCTCGGGATCATCCCCGGCTTCGGCGGCACCCAGCGGCTGCCGCGCCTGGTCGGCGAGTCGAAGGCCCTCGAGATGAACCTGACCGGCGACGCGATCCTCTCCGAGGAGGCCCTCGACATCGGCCTGGTCAGCCGCGTCGTGCCCGACCACGAGCTGTTCGAGACGGCCCTGATGTGGGCGGAGAAGCTCGCCGGCCAGGCGCCGATCGCGCTCGGTCAGGTCAAGCGGGTCTCCCACAAGGGCGACCTCGACGAGGGCATCGAGGCGGAGAAGGCGGGCTTCATCGCCGCCTTCGCGAGCGAGGACGCCAAAGAGGGCGTCGGCGCCTTCCTCGCCAAGCGGACGCCGAAGTGGAGCGGTAGGTAAGGGGGCCTCAGAAGCAGGCGATCAGTATCTGATCGCCTGCTTCTCGCATTCGCCGACGATCGTCTCGGCCCGCGCCCCGCTGTATTCGGAGGCGTGCCGGCACATCGAGACGGCCTCCTGGCCGCAGGCGTTGATCGTTTCGGCGCCGACGATGCCGGCGACGGTCGGCCGGATGCAGGTCGGGGCGGGGCCGGGATTGCTGTTCGAGGCCCCGGTGAAGGCGACGATCCCGATCACGGTCACGAGGGTCACCGCGACGATGCCGACCGCGACCCAGATCTCCCTCTTGCTCAGTTTGTAGAGCGGCGTGGTCTGACGCTCGTAATGTCCTTCGAGTGGCATGGCAGCAACCTATGTGCCTGAGTCCGGGCCGGCTATCTCCCGATGGGAGAAGATCGCCGTCCGATCTTTGGACACTCGTACGTAGTCCGGTCGCTTCCCTGGCGGAAGGGTTTACGCCAAGTCCAGATGGGCGCGCTGACGAGGCGGGCCTGAACGAAAGGAAGCATCAATTCAATGGAATGGTTGAGCGAAGGCGCCAATTCATGGCAGCTCACCGCCGCGACGCTCGTCGGCTTGATGAGCATCCCGGGACTCGTGGTCCTCTACGGCGGCGTAATGCAGAAACGCTGGTCTGTGAACTCGATGATGATGGCGTTCGTCGCCTTCGCGGTCGTGCTCATCCTCTGGGTCCTGCTCGGATTCAAGATGGCCTTCGGGGATCCGATCCACATCTTCGGGGCGACGTCCGGCTTCTTCGGGAATTTCTGGGGCAAGCCAGGATCGATCCTGAACGCCCATAGCCTGCTCGAACAGGCCCACATCGGCGACCTACCGGAAGAAGAATTCCTCTTCCCGATGTCGACGCTGGCCTACTTCCAGATCGTCTTCGCGGCGATCACGCCGATCCTGATGCTGGGCTCGGTCCTGGGCCGGTTCAACTTCAAAGCGTGGATTCCGTTCGTCGCGCTCTGGACCCTGCTGATCTACACGATCAACTGCTTCATGATCTGGGGCGGTGGCTTCTTCGCCCAGAGGGGCGCCGTCGACTTCTCCGGTGGTTACGTCATCCACCTCGCCGCGGGCGTGTCGGGCTTCGTCGCCGCCGCGGTGATCGGACCCCGCCTCCAGCGCGACCGCGAGGTCGACGCCCCGAACAACCTGGCGATGGTCGCGGTCGGCGCCGGCCTCCTCTGGATGGGCTGGAACGGCTTCAACGGCGGTGACTGGTACAGCGCCGGCGAAGTGGCTTCCGCGGCGGTGCTCAACACCAACCTCTGCACCGCGGTCGCCTTCCTCGTCTGGGTCGCCCTCGACTACGCCACGGGCCGCAAGCCGAGCCTGATCGGCAGCGTCAACGGCATGATCGTCGGCCTCGTCGCGATCACCCCGGGTGCCGGTTTCGTCAACGGCTGGGGAGCGATCATGATCGGCATCATCGCCTCGGCGATCGTCTACTTCGCGCTCAACTACCTGAGCCGGACGGCCCCGTTCCGCAACGTCGACGACACCCTCGGCGTGATCTACACGCACGGCTTCGCCGGTCTCGCCGGCGGTCTGCTGACCGGCATCTTCGCCGACAAGCTGATGGCCGGCGAACACGAAGGCCTGATCTCCGGCGGCGGCCTGCACCTCCTCTGGGTGCAGTGCTACACCGCGGCCTGGGTCATCGCCTTCTCCGCGATCGGCACGTTCATCCTGCTCAAGATCGTCGGTCTGGTGATTCCGCTGCGGATGACCGAGGCCGAAATGGAGACCGGCGACATCGCCGTCCACGGGCACGAGGTGTACCCGTCGGACGTGCCTTCGCTGGGCTACCCCGACGGTGTGTCGGGTGGCGCTACTTCGGGGTCTGCGGCCCCGGCGGCGGGTACGGCCTAACGCCTCCCGCCTAGGCCCGAGGCAATCACGGAGCCGTCCCCGTCCTCCTCCCGGGGGCGGCTCCGGATTCGGGCTTCGCGTCGCAGCACGTCGAGCATCGTCGCCACGGCGGCGGTGGCGGCGGCGGTCCGGGGGGTGGCCGCGAACACCTTGCGGACCGGGCTCCCCGGAGCGAGCGGCCGCACGACGATGTCCTCGCGGGCGCCGGGCCCGGGCAGGGCGAGTTGGGGGATGAGGGCGACGCCGACCCCGGCTGCGACCAGGCCCTGGACCGTCTGGTAGTCGTCGGACTCGAAGGAGACGCGCGGCTCGAAGCCGGCGGCGATGCAGCTGCGGACGACGTGGCGGGCGCAGGGGCTGGCCGCCGAGGTCTGCACCCAGGACTCCTCGCTCAGGTCCTCGAGGCGCGGTGCCGCCGCGCGGACGGCGAGCGGGTGGTCGGCGGGGAGGGCGAGGTGGAGCGGGTCGTCGAAGAGCTCGAAGCGGCGCAGCCCGGTGGCGAGGCGCTCGCCGACGCCCTCGAATTCGAACAGCAGCGCCAGGTCGAACTCGCCCGCGCGCAGGCGCGGGGCGATCTCCTCCGGCTCGCCCTCGGCGAGCGAGACGTCGACCCCGGGGTGGGAGCTGCGGAAGCCGGCGATCGCCCGCGGCATCAGCGTCGCGCCCGCGGTCGGGAAGGAGGCCGTGCGCAGGTGGCCGCCGCGGCCGGCGACGATCGCCGCGATTTCATCCTCGGCGGCTTCGAGCTGGGCGAGGATGCCGCCGACGTGGCCGGCCAGCGCGGCGCCCGCGGCGGTGGGGCGGACGCCGCCGCGGCTGCGCTCGATCAGCGCCACCCCGGCTTCGCCCTCGAGCGTCTGGATCGCCTGCGAGACCGCCGACTGCGAGTAGTCGAGCGAGTCGGCGGCGGCCGAGAACGACCCGTGCGAGATGACCTCTTTGAAGATGTTCAAGCGCCTCACATCGAGCATAAGCAAAGCTTATCGTGACTAACAGCAATTCCAGTTGCGCTGATGCTGAAATCGTGGCACATTCGCTGGGCACTTAAGAAATCGCAAGCGAACAGGAGACTTCCCATGGCTCTCAAGATCATCGTTTCCTACGACGACACCGACAACGACCGCGACGCGCTGGCGCTCGGGCGACTGCTCGCCTTCTCCGGCGCCGAGCTCTCGCTCGCCTACGTCCGCCACTCCTTCGGCGAATCGCTCGACCAGCACGCCGCCGAAGAGCTGCTCGCCCGCGGCGCCGAGTCGGTCGGCACCCCGGACATGCCGAAGTACGTGGTGATCAACCCCGCGACCAGCGTCGGCCTCGCCGAAATCGCCGCGCAGGAGCACGCCGACGTGCTCGTCTTCGGCTCTGAATACCGCACCGCCAACGGCCTCGTGAAGCCGGGCATCTCGGCCCACAAACTGCTGCTCGGCGGCGGCTCGGCGATCGCCGTCGCGCCCGCCGGCCTGCGCTCCAACCCGGCCGTCTCGGTCAACACCGTCGGCGTCATCGACGAGGGCGACCCGGCCGCCCGCGCGACCGCCGAGAGCCTCGCCGCGGCGCTCGGCGCGACCGTCGCCGAGCACGGCTCGGGCCCGCTCGACTTCCTCGTCGTCGGCTCGCGCAAAGAGGCCCCGGAGGGCAAAGTCGTCCTCAGCGCCGCCAGCGACTACGCCGTCGAGGCGGCCAACTACCCGGTGCTGGTGATCCCCCGCGGCACCGCGCTGGACTTCGCCGGCTGAGAACGGGATCGCGCGGGCTTGGCCGCCCCGGCCGCGTGGTTCGCGGCCCGGGGCGGCCGTCCGAGTTGCGTCCCGGGCGTTTCGTGGGCGGCCCTGCAGGTTGCCCGCTTGCCACGAGACGCCCGGGACGTGAGGGGTTCGGCGGGAAGGAGCACAGGGACGGGAGGAATTGCGGGCTTCCGTCACGGTTCCGCGAGGGACGTCACGGGTTCACATCAGATGGAGGGACGTCCGTGCACTTGTGCCCCCTAGGGGCGGCACATGTGCACGGACGTCGTGGCGGTGATGTGGAAGTGGGACAGAACCGTGACGTTCCATGCGTCTTCGTGACGGATCCTGCGCCGAGACCGCCCTCCCCGGCAGGCGGTCGGGGTCCGGAGCCCTCCGGTCGTCGTTTGTCCGCGTATGCCGAACAAGCGACGACCGGAGCCAACGGAAGGGGCTCCACGCCTCTGTCATGGCTCTGCCCGGTTCGTCACCGGTCCTCATGGGTTCGGTCACATGGATCCGGGACCCGTTCCCTCCGTTCGCGGCTTGTACCGCCATGCGGTACAAGCAGCGAACGGAGATCCTGGATGCCTGGGGAAAACGGGAACGGATCGTGACGTTCCATGGGTCTTCGTCACAGACTCCGGATCTTCGTGACCGATCATGCGCTTCTCCCCGGCACGACCCGCACGCCCCCCCGGCGCACGTCACGAACCCTTCCCACCCCCCACGGACCCGGCCGTCCCGGCCACGGCCACAACCGGCCAGGGCCGCCACCGAGAAGGCCGGGCGCAACTCGGACGGCCGCCACCCCCAGGCTGGCCGCCGCCCCCGGGCGACAGCTTCCAGCCCCACGATCCCCGAACCAACCACCCAAACAAGCAACGAACGCACTCGCGCGCCCCAAGGGGAAGTCGTTCGACGACCGGAGGCAGGCTTCAGTGGAGCAGGCGCGGCAGGGCCACGGCGGCGAAGCGGACGCCGGCCTGACACGCCGCGGTGACCTGGAGCACACGGCCCTTGCCGGCGGCGAAGACGACCGACGGCGCTTCGTAGCG